>NZ_JAUMSQ010000090.1:0-29706 GCF_030519285.1 Mycolicibacterium arseniciresistens | reverse complement strand
CGGGGGCCGGCTTGAGCGGACGGCTCGGCGAGCCGCTGCGCCTGGGCGCAGGCTGGCTGGCGGCGGGCTGCGGGACGGGCGGCAGGACGCGCAGCAGGTCGTTGAACTGCCGCACGGTCCGCAGGCCCTCGTCCCACTGGGCGCGGGTACTGGTGACCGGCATGCTGACCAACGTCCAGTTCTGCTCGTTCCACATGATCTCGGCGCAGTCCGGGGCGGTGTGGGCGAACGTCACCATCCGGCGATCGCAGGCGCGCCGTGCGGCGTCGAGGTTGGTGGAGTAGACCATCCGCGGCCCGATGGCGCCGAGCAGCCAGATGTCGTTCTCGCGCGGTTCCTTGATGTCCTTGAGGCGCACGTCGACGACCACGTTCGTGCCGACCTTGCGGTGCAGCGCGATCACGGTCGCGACGTCCTCGAGGTCGAAGATGAAGACGGCCTCGCCGCGGATCTGGCCGAGCACCACGTTGCGGGCGTTGACGTCGCCGACGGTCGACATGACTCCGCGCTTCCAGCGCTTGAGGATGTCGGCGGACTCGTGTTCGTAGTCGAAGCCGTGCGATTTCGCCCAGGACTTCCGGCGGCGGCCGAGCCCGCGTCGACGGTCGATGTCGACGTACAACAGCACGGCCGCACCCACGAAGCAGAGCGCGGACAGCGTGAACCAGAGCGGGACCATTGGTCCTAGCCTACTTGCTGGTACCGCTTTCGCCCGAACTCAAGTTGGTCACAACCGCGTCTCGTCGACTGTCATGCGTCTCTCCAGTCACAGGAGTATCGACCTCGAACGCGAAACTGCGGCCAGATCGCGATCCGTCTACGAATCGCGATCTGACCGCAGTCTCGGCGTATCAGGTCAGCCGAGCACCAGCCCGTCGCCGTCGGCGCTCACGTTGACGGGCACCACGTCGCCGTCGTGCACGTCACCGGCCAGCAGCAGCTTCGCCAGCTGGTCGCCGATCGCCTGCTGGATCAGCCTGCGCAGCGGCCGGGCGCCGTAGAGCGGATCGAATCCGCGCTGGGCGAGCCACTTCTTCGCGGGCAGCGACACCTCGAGGGTGAGGCGGCGCTGCGCCAGCCGCTTGGCCAGCTGCTGCAGCTGGATGTCGACGATCGAGACCAGCTCCTCGGGATTGAGCCCGTCGAAGATGATGACGTCGTCGAGGCGGTTGATGAACTCCGGCTTGAAGGCCGAGCGCACCGCCGCCATCACCATCTCCTCCGAACCACCGGCGCCCAGGTTGGACGTCAGGATCAGGATGGTGTTGCGGAAGTCGACCGTGCGACCCTGACCGTCGGTCAGCCTGCCCTCGTCGAGCACCTGCAGCAGCACGTCGAACACATCCGGGTGGGCCTTCTCGATCTCGTCGAACAGGATCACCGTGTACGGGCGACGCCGCACCGCCTCGGTCAGCTGGCCGCCCTGGTCGTAACCGACGTAGCCGGGAGGCGCACCGACCAGGCGGGCCACCGAGTGCTTCTCGCCGTACTCGCTCATGTCGATGCGGACCATCGCGCGTTCGTCGTCGAACAGGAATTCGGCCAGCGCCTTCGCCAGCTCGGTCTTACCGACACCGGTGGGCCCGAGGAACATGAATGACCCGGTGGGCCGATTCGGGTCCGCGACCCCGGCGCGGCTGCGGCGGACGGCGTCCGAGACGGCCTGCACGGCCTTCTTCTGGCCGACGACGCGCTTGCCCAGCTCGTCCTCCATGCGCAGCAGCTTGGCGGTCTCGCCCTCGAGCATCCGGCCGGCGGGGATGCCGGTCCACGCCGACACCACCTCGGCGATGTCGTCGGGGCCGACCTCCTCCTTGAGCATCACGTCCTCACGCGCCTCGGCCTGGGGCACCGCCGCGTCGAGCTTCTTCTCGACCTCGGGGATGCGGCCGTAGCGCAGCTCGGCGGCCTTGGCCAGGTCACCGTCGCGCTCGGCGCGCTCGGATTCCTGACGCAGCGCGTCGAGCTGTTCCTTGAGCTCGCGGACCGCGTCGATGGCGTGCTTCTCGTTCTGCCACCGGGTGGTCAGCTCGGTGAGCTGTTCCTTCTTGTCGGCCAGTTCTGACCGCAGCTTCACCAGCCGGTCCTTCGAGGCGGCGTCCTCCTCCTTGGCCAGCGCCATCTCCTCGATCTCGAGGCGACGGACCAGCCGCTCGACCTCGTCGACCTCGACGGGCCGGGAGTCGATCTCCATCCGCAGCCGCGACGCGGCCTCGTCGACGAGGTCGATGGCCTTGTCCGGCAGGAACCGGGCGGTGATGTAGCGATCAGAGAGGGTGGCAGCGGAGACGAGCGCGGAGTCGGTGATGCGCACGCCGTGATGCACCTCGTAGCGCTCCTTGAGGCCACGCAGGATGCCGACGGTGTCCTCGACCGACGGCTCGCCGACGTAGACCTGCTGGAAGCGGCGCTCCAGAGCGGCGTCCTTCTCGATGTACTTGCGGTATTCGTCGAGCGTGGTGGCGCCGACCAGCCGCAGCTCGCCGCGGGCCAGCATCGGCTTGATCATGTTGCCCGCGTCCATCGACGAATCGCCGGTGGAGCCGGCGCCGACGATGGTGTGCAGCTCGTCGATGAACGTGATGATCTGACCGGCCGAGTTCTTGATGTCGTCGAGGACGGCCTTGAGTCGCTCCTCGAATTCACCGCGGTACTTCGAACCGGCCACCATCGAGCCGAGGTCGAGTGAGACGACGGTCTTGTCGCGCAGGCTCTCCGGCACGTCGCCGGCGATGATGCGCTGGGCCAGGCCCTCGACGATCGCGGTCTTACCGACACCGGGCTCGCCGATCAGCACCGGGTTGTTCTTGGTGCGACGGCTCAGCACCTGCACGACGCGACGGATCTCGGTGTCGCGACCGATGACGGGGTCGAGCTTGCCTTCCCGCGCACGGGCGGTGAGGTCGGTGGAGTACTTCTCCAGGGCCTGGTAGGTGCCCTCGGGATCGGGGCTGGTGACGCGGGCGCTGCCGCGGACCTTGGTGAACGCCTCGCGCAGGGCCTCCGGCGACGCGCCCGCGCCGGTAAGCAGCTTGGCGACGTCCGAGTCGCCGGTGGCCAGGCCGACCAGCAGGTGCTCGGTGGAGACGTATTCGTCGTCCATCTCAGTGGCCAGCTGCTGGGCGGCGGTGATCGCGGCCAGCGACTCCCGGCTCAGCTGGGGCTGGCTGTTGGCGCCGCTGGCGCTGGGCAGCCGGTCGACGAGCCGTTGCGCCTCGGCGCGGATCGTCGCCGGTTCGACGCCGACGGCTTCGAGCAGCGGGGCGGCGATGCCGTCGTTCTGCGTGAGCAGCGACATCAGCAGATGCGCGGGGGCGATCTGCGGGTTTCCTGCGACGGTGGCCGCCTGCAGTGCCGACGTGAGCGCGGCCTGCGTCTTGGTCGTCGGGTTGAACGAATCCACCACAACCTCCGATTCAGTCTCTACGGGGTGGTCAAAATGCTTGTCCGCATGTTCAACGTCGTCAAGGTTGAGTCTGTTCCGCTCAAGTCTAGAAAGTTTCCCGCGACCTCAGTAGTCGGGCCGGAAGCCCCCGATGACGCCGATGACGTTGCCGTCCGGGTCGGCGACCTGCGATAACCGCACGCCCTTGTTGGCCTCGACGATGTCGCCGGGCTCGATGCCCCGGCCGCGCAATTCGCCGAGGTGAGCCTCGAGGTCGTCGACCGCGACGTTGAGCTGCCCCTTCCCCGCCCGCTCGGGATCCACGAACACCTGCACCCATGCGCCCGGATTCACCTGCCACTCGGTGAGGCTGGGCATCGGGTCGTTGTCCGCCGGGCGCCCGAACAGCGCGGTGTACCACTGCCGGCTCTTCTCGAGGTCGGACACCGGGACCACGGCCAGTACGTGCTCGATCGACATGAGCACTCCCTTCTCTCGTAATCGTCGTCTGTAGGTAGACCCCTCGACACTGCCGGACTCATCACATCAATTACAGAGCAAGCGCTCTGTTATGGTGGCAGCCATGCCCCGGCCGCGCGTGCACGACCTCGACCGTGTGCTCGACGCCGCCGAGGAGCTCGCGGTCTCCGCCGGGCCCGCCGCGGTGACGATCCGCGCCCTGTCGGAGGCGACGTCGGTGTCCAACGGCGCGCTTTACCACGCATTCGGATCACGGGCCGGGCTGCTCGGCCGGGCGTGGGTACGGGCCGCGGAGAGCTTCCTGCAGCTCCAGCGCGATGTCGTCGAACAGGCGCTCACCGGCGGGGACGACGCCGCCGGCGCGAGCGCGGTGGAGGCCGTTGTCGTGGCGGCACTCTGCCCGGCGCTGTTCTTTGACCGGAAGCCGACCTCGACGCGGTTCCTGTTGAACGTTCCCCGCGACGAACTACTCCGGTCCGGGGAGGTGCCGGATGGCGTCGCCGATCAGCTGCGCCGACTCGACACGGCGCTCGGAGCGCTCTTCGTGCGGTTGTCGCGCAGCCTGTGGGGCCGTGCGGACAGACAGTCCGTCGCTGTCATCCGCGACTGCGTCGTCGAACTCCCGACCGCACTGCTGCTGCACGGCGACCGCACCGCCGACCCCGCCGCGCGCGAGCGGCTGGCCGCGGCCGTGCGCGCCGTGCTGACCATTCCGCCGCCCACCCCCTGAGCCCCTATCTCCACTCCACGAAAGGACAACCCTGATGCCCTCGACACTCGAGTACCGCGACACCATCGCCGTGCTGACCCTCGGCGACGACGAGAACCGCTTCTCCATCGACTGGCTGGACACCGTGAACACCCAGCTCGACGAGGTCACGACCAACGCGCAGGCGCTGATCACCACCGGAATCGGCAAGTTCTACTCCAACGGCCTCGACCTCGACTGGCTCGGCGCGAACGGCGATCGGCTGGGCTGGTACGTCGGGCGGGTGCAGGAACTCCTCGCCCGCCTGCTGACGTTCCCGCTACCGACCGTCGCCGCGGTGAACGGCCACGCATTCGGCGCAGGCTCCATGCTCGCGGTCGCCCACGACTACCGCGTCATGCGCGACGACCGCGGCTACTTCTGCTTCCCCGAGGTGGACATCCGCATCCCCTTCACCCCAGGCATGGCGGCGCTCATCCAGGCGAAGCTCCCCCCGCAGACCGCCGTCACCGCCATGACCACCGGGCACCGCTACGGCGGCCCGGAAGCGCAGGCCGCCGCCCTCGTCGATGACACCGCCCCCGAAGACGGCATCGTCGACGCCGCCGTGCAACGGCTGCAACCGATACTCGGCAAGGATCCCGGCACCCTCGGGGCGATCAAGACCATCATGTACGCCGCGGTCTCCGAAGCACTGCGGATTCCAGGCTGACGACGCGCCCCGTCGAACCACGATCCGGCGCCTGCGCTTGCTAGGTTCAACACCATGACCGGGCGTTGGGTGTCGGAACTGGTCGAACTGATTCCCCTGGCGCTCGTGATCGCACTGTCACCGCTGTCGATCATCCCGGCGGTGCTGGTGCTCCGCTCACCGCGGCCACGGCCCGCCGGCCTGTCCTTCCTGGCCGGCTGGCTGCTCGGACTCTTCGCACTCGCCGCCGTCTTCCTGCTGGTGTCGGGCCTGATCGGCGACTTCGACAAGCCACCGGCGTGGGCGTCGTGGCTGCGGATCGTCGTGGGCGTCAGCCTGATCGGGCTCGGGGTGTTCCGCTGGACGCGGCGCGGCGACACGCATTCGCCGAAGTGGATGACCTCGTTGACCACGCTGTCGCCCGCCCGCGCGTTCCTCACCGCGCTGACGCTGGTGGTCGTCAACCCGAAGGTGTTCTTCATCAGCGCCGCTTCGGGTATGGCGATCGGCAGCAGCGGCCTTGGCGTCTTGGGCGCGTGGTCGGCCGTCGTCTACTTCGTCCTCGTCGCCGGCTCGACGGTGCTGCTGCCCATCGTGGCGTACTCACTGTTCACCCAACGCCTCGACCCGACGCTGCGCGGGGTCGGCGACTGGCTGGAGCGCAGGCACGCCTTGCTCGTCGCCGGAATCCTCGTGGTCATCGGTCTTCTGTTGCTGTACAAGGGCATTCACGGCGTGATGTAGTCGGAACACCGACACCGCGGTCACCTGGTCCTTGGGTTCGAAAGTCCTAGGCGACCACGCGCCGGCCCTGCACGTACACCTCCGCGATCGACGACTCCCGCAGACCCATCAGGAGCGCGAAGAGCGTCTGGTCACGCGCGAGAGCGGCATCATCGGCACGGACGGCGTTGCGCAGCAATCCTTTCAGGGCGCCTGCGGGCTGCACCACCACGAAGTCGGCCTCCTTGCCCTCGTCGAAGTTGCCGAACCTGTCCTCCATGTCGAGGGCCCGCGCACCGCCGAGGGTTCCGAGGAACAGCAGTTCGGCGGGATGCAGCGAGACGCCGGCCGCGCCGTCCTCACTGATGTGCTGCTTGAACGCGTCACCGAGCACCCGCGGCACCAGCCACTCGTCTCCCCCACCGAAATCCGTTCCCGCGGCGACGTTCACACCACTGGCGATGGTCCGCTTCCACGGCATGGTTCCCGAGCCGAGGAACAGCTGCGACACCGGGCAGTGCGCGATCGAGGTACCGGTCTCCGCCATCCGCGCCAGTTCGACGTCCTGGCAGTGCACGCAGTGCGCGAGGATGGTCCGCGGGCCCAGCAGACTCTTGCCACCGACCTGCGAGCCCGGAAGGAACTTCCCGTCGTAGGTGTCGAGGTAGGTGTCCACCTGGTACTCGCGCTTGGTGGAGTCGACCTCGCCGGTGCCCGGGCGGTTGTTCTCGTTGAGGTGGGTGTGTACGTAGACGCCGCAGTCGCGGAACTCGTCGTACAGCTCACCGAGATTCTTCAGGGTCTCGGTGGTCACCGCGAGTGAGAATCTGGGCACGATCGCCACGTGCAACAGCGCGGTGTCCACGTCGCCGGTGTCCGCGGCGTGCCACTTCACGATCTCCTCGCGCGTCAGCCGGATCGCGTCCTCCTCGGAGGTGATCAGCGGCTCGGCGCTGGCTGGGCCGCGGGTCTGGATGCCCCGGCCCGACACGATCCGCAGGCCCGCCTTCTGCGTCTGGCTGAACAAGGCGTCCTGCGCGTGCGGGAACGCCGAGCCGAACACCATCGCGGCGGTGGTGCCCGCCGCGACCCGGCGCCGGGTGAACTCCACCGCCGCCTCCTGCGCGAATTCGGGTTCTGCATACCTGGATTCGGACGGGAAGATGCAGTTGGTGAGCCACTCCAGCAGCTGACCGCCGCCGTAGGAGTCCCCCGCATACGTCTGGGGGAAGTGGATGTGAGTGTCGACGAACCCCGGCAGCAGGTAGCCGCCGCGCTGGTCGTGCACCGTCGCCGACGCGTATTCGGCCGGCACTGCGGCTCTTTCGCCGGCGAACAGGACCCTGCCGTCGGAACCCACCACCAACGCCCCGTCCGGGACGGACACCAGCGCGGCGGCCGCCTCGGTGACGGTCGGGCGGCCCTTCAGGTGGAAGATGTGCCCGTAGTGGACGTCAGTGGTCATGGTCATCCCTCGTCGGTCGTCCTCATGGCACGTGACGCACAACAGGACCGCGAGGAGGTGCCGGGGCCCCCGTCGCAGAACGGTATCCCGATGGCGCGTCGCATGCGCGTCGAAGCACTGCGCATGGCGGACGTGGGGACTCGGCTAATGCGTCACGCCGATGGGCCGGGTAGACCCAGCTCGTCGGCATCGGCGGTGAGGTAGCGCGTCACGGTGGGTGCGAGCAGGCCGACGAGCTCGTCGCCGGTCAGCGTGGCCAGCGGCGGGATCTTCATGACGTAGCGCAGCATCGCGGTGCCGACCAGTGTGGTCGCCGCGAGCATCGCGCGCAGCCGGGCCGATTCGTCGCCGCCGAGCACCCCGGCGACGGCGGTCAGCACGTAGTTCTGCATGAAGCTGCGGAACGCCTCGTGTGCGTCGGTGTTGGACGTCGCCGACTGCAGCATCGTCACCATGCTCGGCCCGGTCTCCGGCGACTCCCAGATCCGCAGATACACCCGCACCATCCGGGTACCGACGTCGCCGTCGCCATCCGACAGCGCGTCGACGAGTATCTGCGGCTCCAGGATCAGCCGCAGCGATTCGCGGAACAGGTCGAGTTTCGAGCCGAACAGGTAGAGCACCATCGACGGGTCGACGTGGGCGTCGTCGGCGATCGCGCGCAACGTCGTGCGCTCATACCCCTCGCTGGCGAACCGCTTCTTGGCCGCGGCCAGCACCGCGTCCCGCGACACCGGCTCACCCTGCCGCCGGCCGCGGCGCCGCGTCGTCTTCGCTGGTGGGGCCATGCGACGAGATTATCATTTCAATAGTTGTTGAAAATGTGCAGCCATGGCGTTACGCTCGCCGCACCGAATTCAACACTCAATGAAAAGGAGCGGTCATGGCGACGACATCCGCACCGCACGCCCAGCACGCGGTGCCCACCCACGAACCGCCGGCGGCGCTGCGGGCCGCCGGGATCCTCGCCGTCCTCACGGTCGTGCTCGCCACCGTCGCGATCGCCTTCGCGCTGCCCGCCACCAAGTCGGCGCCCCACGACGTCCCGATCGGCATCGCCGGGCCGCAGGCCGCCAACGGGCAGATCGCCGAACGGCTCGACCGCCAGGCTCCCGGCGCCTTCGCGGTGACCTACTTCCCCGGTGAGACCGCCCTGCGGGACGCGATCCTCCACCGCGACGTCTACGGCGGCATCGCCATCGGACCCGACGGCCCGCGCCTGCTCATCGCCACCGGCGCGGGCCCGGCCGTCGCCCAGATGCTCACCCAGCTCGGCAACGGCCTCGCCCAAGAGAGGAGTGCCCCCATCCCCACCGAGGACCTCGCCCCGCCCACCGCGGGCGATCCCCGTGGCGTCGGCCTTCCCGCCTCGGCGCTGCCCATCACCCTGGCCGGCCTGCTGCCGGCAGTCGCGCTGGTGCTCGTGCTGCGCCGCGAGGTGTGGACGCGCCTGGCGGCCGTCGTCCTGTATGCACCGGTGGCCGGCCTCACCGTCGCCGCCCTGCTGCGCTATGCCTTCGGCTCCATCGACCAGAACCTATGGGGCGTGGCCGCCGGACTGACGCTCGGCGTGCTGGCATCCGGGCTGCTGCTGCTCGGCCTCGGATCGCTGTTCGGCCGGCCAGGCCTGATCGCCGGCGCCGCGTTGGCCGTGCTGCTCGGCAACCCGCTCTCGGGCCTGGCCTCCGCGCCGGAACTGCTGCCCAGCGGCTGGGGTCAGCTGGGCCAGCTCCTGCCGCAGGGCGCCACCGCGACACTGCTGCGGTCGACGGCGTTCTTCTCCGGCAACGGAGCCGGCACCGCGATCGCCGTCCTGACCTGCTGGGCGGCCTTCGGGGCGACGCTCGTGGTCATCGCCGCGATGCGCCGCAGCCGGGTCACTTAGACTCGAACGGCGTGGGACTCGACGACCGTGACGCGCTGACGCTGCTGCGTGACGCCGTCGACCCCGCCCTCGGCTCCGACGAGACGATCCGCCGGTTCTACACCCACTGGTTCGCCATCGACCTCTCGGCACGCGACCTGTTCCCCCCGGACATGGAGCAGCAGCGCAGAGTCTTCGCCCAGGCGATGACCTGGCTGTTCGGGGAACTGATCGCCCAGCGCGCCGAGGAGCCGGTGGCGTTCCTCGCTCAGCTCGGTCGCGACCACCGCAAATACGGTGTCACTCAGGCACATTACGACTCCATGGCCCACGCGCTGTCCACCGCGCTTCGCGACCGGCTTAGCGACCGATGGGACGACCGGCTCGCCGAGGCCACCCACGACGCGGTCACCCTGGTCACCGGCGTGATGCGCGGCGCCGCGGACGCCGAGGCGGCGCCGGCCTACTGCGACGGCACCGTGATCGAACACATCCGGGCCTGCCGGGACGTGTCGGTGGTGCGGCTGCAGCTCGACCAGCCGCTCTTCTACCACCCCGGCCAGTACGTGACCGTGCAAGTGCCGCAGTGGCCCCGGCGCTGGCGCTACCTGAGCCCGTCCATTCCGGCGGACCGCGGCGGGGCGATCGAGTTCCACATCCGGTCGGTGCCCGGCGGAATGGTGAGCACCGCCATCGTCGGCGAGACGCAGCCGGGCGACCGGTGGCGGCTGTCCAGCCCGCACGGCGGCCTGCACGTCGACCGGGCCGGCGGGGACGTGCTGATGGTCGCGGGCGGCACCGGGCTGGCGCCGCTGCGCACCCTGATCATGGACATGACCCGGTTCGGCGACAACCCGCGGGTGCACCTGTTCTTCGGCGCCCGATTTCCCTGCGAACTCTACGATCTGAAGACACTGTGGCAGGTCGCGTCGACCAACCCGTGGCTCTCGGTGACGCCGGTGTCGGAGTTCAGCACCGATCCGCCGTGGGCGGCCGACTTCCCCGACGTCCGACCTCCGCGTGGCCTGCACGTCCGGCAGACCGGCCTGCTGCCGGACGTGGTGACCCGGTACGGCAACTGGGGCGACCGGCAGATCCTGGTCTGCGGGGGTCCCCAGATGGTCGAGGCGACCAGGGCCGCACTGATCACCAAAGGCGCACCGGCCGAACGGATCCAACACGACCCGCTCGCCGGCTGACCGTCCGTGAAAGACTCGGACGATGCCTGACCACAACCCTGTCACCCTGCGCGATCCGTCGTCCTCGCTGACCGCCACATACGTCCCGTCGGCGGGCATGATCTGCACGTCGCTGGCCGACGACGGCGTCGAGTTCCTCGGCCAGCGCCGCGGCGTGGAGGCCTACATCGCCGCGGGCAAGACGATGGGCATCCCGATCCTGTACCCGTGGGCCAACCGGTTGGGCGCCAACACCTACGACGTCGACGGCACGCAGGTCGCCCTGACCCCGGGCGAGGCGGGGGTGCGCGCCGACGAACACGGCGCACCCATCCACGGTGTGCTCGCCGCCGATCCCGGCTGGGACGTCGTCGAACAGGACGGCCACCGGCTGGTCGCGAGCCTCGACTGGGGCGCGACGCCGCGGCTGATGGAGTCGTTCCCGTTCCCGCACGTCCTGACCATGTCGGTGACACTGGCCGACCGCAGGCTGACCGTGGCCACCACCGTGGCGCCGTCCACCGACACCCCGGTGCCGCTGTGCTACGGGTATCACCCGTACCTCACGGTGCCCGGGGTCCCGCGCGAGGAGTGGGTGCTGCAGACGCCGGCCATGCGGCGGCTGCCCACCGACGACCGCGGCATCCCGACCGGGGAACACGCCGAGTGGGCCGCCGAATCCGAGCCGCTCGGACGCCGCGAACTCGACGACGGATTCGACGAGGTGCCCGAGGGCGCGGTGTTCGCGCTGTCCGGCGGCGACCGGCGTATCGAGGTCACCTATGTCCGCGGCTATCCCGCCGCGCAACTCTTCGCGCCCGGCAGCGATGCCGTCGTCGGCATCGAGCCGATGGCCGCGCCGACCGATGCACTGCGGCGTGGCGGGTACCGGACGGCGGAGCCCGGCACCGGGCCGCACTCCGGGGACACCGCCACGTTCTCCATCACCATCGACTAGCGCTTGTGCCGCGGCTGCCAGACCACCAGTGCCTTGGTGGACGACACCGCGACATCGCGCCGCTGACCGGCGCGCAACTCGTCGATCTCGGCGGCCATCTCCTTGAGTCGTGACTGCAGCGCCTCGACCTGATTGGTCAGCTCGATGATGCGCTTGATCCCGGCCAGGTTGACGCCCTCGTCCTGGGACAGCCGCTGCACATCCCGCAGCAGGTCGACGTCGCGCTCCGAATACCGCCGTCCGCCACCAGAACTGCGCTGCGGGCTGACCAGACCGAGCCGGTCGTACGTGCGCAGCGTCTGCGCATGCATGCCTGCGAGTTCAGCGGCCACCGAGATCAGGAACGTGCGGGCGTCGTCGGCACGCTTGGGCATCACGCACCCGCCCATCCCGCCCGCGGGTCGAATCCGCTGGCGCGTTCGGCTTTCGCGTACGCCTCCAGTGCCTCGGCAGCCTCGCCCTCGAGATTCGGTGGCACCGCCACCTTCACCGTGACCAGCAGATCGCCATGGCCACCCGACCGCTTCGGCACACCTCGACCGCGCACCCGCAGGATGCGGCCGTCGGAGGTGCCACGTGGCACCCGCACGCCGACCTTGCCTTCCAGGGTCGGCACCGAAAGTGTTGTGCCAAGCGCGAGCTCGTGGAAGCTCACCGGCACCGTCACGGTCAGGTCGTCACCGTCGCGGCCGAACACCTTGTCCGGGCGGACGTGCACGGTCACGTACAGGTCACCCGACGGCGCCCCGCGCAGCCCTGCCTCACCCTGGCCGGCCAGCCGGATGCGCTGACCGTCCTCGACACCCGGTGGGATCCGGACGTTGATGGTCCGGGTCCGGGTGGTGACGCCGGAACCGCTGCACTCGCCGCAGGGGTGCTCGATGATCGAGCCGCTGCCCTTGCACTCGGTGCAGGGTTCGGAGAAGCCGAACGCGCCCTGGTTGCGGTTCACCACGCCCGAGCCGTTGCAGTTCGGGCACACCTTCGGGCTGGTGCCCGGGCGTGCGCCGCTGCCATGGCAATTCGTGCAGGGCGCCTGGCTGGTCAGCCGAAGCGGCATCGCCACGCCCTTGGTGGCTTCCAGGAACGACAGTTCGGCCTCGGTCTCGAGGTCGTTGCCGCGCCGCGGCCGGGTCGGCCGCGGCTGGGCGGCACCCCGGCCGAACAGCCCGCCGAACAGGTCGCCGATGTTCGCGCCGCCGGTCTGGCCTGCCGCGTCGAAGAGGTCGTTCAGGTTGAACTCGGCACCGTCGCCACCGGTGCCGAACGTGCTGCCGCTGTACCGGCCGCCGCGACCGAAACCGCCTCCGGCGAACAGCCTTCGGGTCTCGTCGTACTCCTTGCGCTTGGCCGTATCCGACAGGACGCTGTGGGCCTCCGACACCGCCTTGAACCGCTCGGAGGCGGCCGGATCGGGATTGGTGTCGGGGTGCAGGTCGCGGGCCAGCTTGCGGTAGGCACGCTTGATGTCGTCGGCGCTGGCGTCAGAGGAGACGCCGAGCTCCTTGTAGAAGTCCTTCTCGACCCATTCTCGTTGGGCCATCAGCGCGTCACCCCCTCACCTTTCTGAAGTCGGGTGTTGTTCGATTGTGCTGCCTTGCGGGCCCGCCGGCCGGGTTTCCGGGTCGACGTGCCGCAGGTGTCGCGCCGGAAGAGCGGCGGCCGGGAGCCTTCGACTCCCGACCGCCGGTGCTCATTCCGCGTCCTGGGCGGAGCCGGCCTGCTCACCGGCACCGTCGGCGGGTGCCTCGGGAACCGTGTCCACCACGCCGACGAGCGCGTGGCGCACCACCTGCTCGCCGACCCGGTATCCGCGTCGCATCACGGTGCCGACGATCGGGTGGGTGCCTTCGCCCTCGTGCTGCACGGCTTCGTGCAGCGCCGGGTCGAACGGGTCACCCTCTTCGCCGAATCCGGAGAGTCCGAGCCCTTCCAGCGCGGTCGCCAGCTTGTCGGCGACCGACTTCAGCGGGCCGGACTCCAGATCACCGTGGCTACGCGCCCGGTCGAGATCGTCGAGCACGGGCAGCAACTGGGTGACGGCCGCGACCTTGGCCCGCTCGGCGATGAGCTGCTGATCGCGCAGCGTCCGCTTGCGGTAGTTGTCGTACTCGGCCTTCACCCGTTGCAGGGTGCCCTTGAGCTCGGCGACCTCGTCGGTGTCCGACTCGGGGCCGGGGGCGGCGGGCGCCGGCTCACTGGGAGCCGGCGCCTCGCGGACCTCACCGGTGTCGGGATCGATGCGCCGTTTGTCGGTGATGGTCACCGGCTCGTGCGGATCGTTCTCACTCACTTGTTCTCCCGGTCATCCTCGACGACCTCGGCATCGACGACGTCGTCATCGCTGTTGGTGGAGCCGCCGGCAGCGCCGCCCGCGGCCTGCTCGGCCTGGGTGGCCTCGTAGATCGCCTGGCCCAGCGCCTGACTCTCCTCGCCCAGCTTCTCCATCGCGGCCTTGATCGCCGAGATGTCGGTGCCGGCAAGAGCCGACTTGGCGTCGGCCACCGCGGAGTCCACCTTGCTCAGCGTGTCCTCGGGGACCTTCGAGCCGCCTTCGGCCTCGCGCTGCTCCTTGACGAACTTCTCCGTCTGGTAGACCAGCGACTCGGCCTGGTTGCGGACGTCGGCCTCCTCGCGACGCTGGCGGTCCTCCTCGGCGTGCGCCTCGGCGTCCTTGATCATCCGGTCGATCTCCTCCTTGGACAGGCCGGAGCCCTCCTGGATGCGGATCGTGTTCTCCTTGCCGGTGCCCTTGTCCTTCGCGGTGACGTGCACGATGCCGTTGGCGTCGATGTCGAACGTCACCTCGATCTGGGGCACGCCGCGCGGAGCCGGCGGGATACCGGTCAGCTCGAAGGAGCCGAGCAGCTTGTTGTGCGAGGCGATCTCACGCTCACCCTGGAACACCTGGATCTGCACCGACGGCTGGTTGTCGTCGGCCGTGGTGAACGTCTCCGACCGCTTGGTCGGGATCGTGGTGTTGCGCTCGATGAGCTTGGTCATCACGCCGCCCTTGGTCTCGATGCCGAGGCTCAGCGGGGTGACATCGAGCAGCAGGACGTCCTTCACCTCACCCTTCAGCACGCCGGCCTGCAGGGCCGCGCCGACCGCGACGACCTCGTCGGGGTTGACGCCCTTGTTGGGCTCCTGCCCACCGGTCATCTCCTTGACGAGTTCGGAGACCGCGGGCATCCGGGTGGAACCGCCGACCAGCACCACGTGATCGATGTCGGACACCGAGATGCCGGCGTCCTTGATCACCTGCTGGAACGGCTTGCGGGTGCGGTCCAGCAGATCCTGGGTGATGCGCTGGAACTCCGAGCGGGTCAGCTGCTCGTCGAGGAACAGCGGGTTCTTGTCCGCGTCGACGGTGATGTAGGGCAGGTTGATCGAGGTGCTCTGCGAGCTCGAGAGCTCGATCTTCGCCTTCTCGGCGGCCTCACGCAGCCGCTGCATCGCCATCTTGTCCTTGGTCAGGTCGATGCCGCTGGTGCCCTTGAACTTCTCGACGAGCCACTCGACGATCCGGTCGTCCCAGTCGTCGCCACCGAGGTGGTTGTCACCCGAGGTGGCGCGCACCTCGACGACGCCTTCGCCGATCTCCAGCAGGGACACGTCGAACGTGCCGCCGCCGAGGTCGAAGACCAGGATGGTCTGTTCCTTCTCGCCCTTGTCCAGGCCGTAGGCCAGGGCGGCCGCGGTGGGCTCGTTGACGATGCGCAGCACGTTCAGCCCGGCGATCTGGCCGGCTTCCTTGGTGGCCTGCCGCTGGGCGTCGTTGAAGTACGCAGGCACGGTGATGACCGCGTCGGTGATGTCCTCACCCAGGTAGCTCTCGGCGTCGCGCTTCAGCTTCTGCAGGATGCGCGCACTGATCTCCTGGGGGGTGTAGTTCTTGCCGTCGATCTCCACGGACCATTCCGTGCCGATCTCACGCTTGACCGAACGGATGGTCCGGTCGACGTTGGTGACCGCCTGGTTCTTGGCGGGCTGGCCGACGAGCACCTCGCCGTTGCGGGCGAATGCGACCACCGACGGTGTGGTGCGCGAGCCCTCCGAGTTCGCGACGACGACGGGATCGCCGCCCTCGAGCACCGCGACCACGGAGTTGGTGGTCCCGAGGTCGATTCCGACCGCACGAGCCATGGTGTTGCCTCCTGATTAGATACGTAGGGTCTGAGCGGACCGCACTCAAGACTGCAACCGTTGACCGCTTCCTGTCAACCCAGACTTGAGCCTGATTCACTCAACTTATTCGAATGGCTCAACGGGGCGGCCCGCCGATTTGTTCCCGGCGGCGTATCCGGTCCGAAACGGTCGCGGTCGGCGGACCATCGATCCATGGACACCGTTGTGGACGAGATCGGGCCCGGCTTCTTCCGGCTGTCGACCTGGATCCCCGACATCACCGAGCACGGCTTCACCATGAACCAGTTCCTGCTGACCGGCGACGAACCGTTCCTCTTCCACTGTGGACAACGCCTGCTGTTCCCGCTGGTGTCCGCGGCGCTGCGCCGGGTCATGCCCGTCGAGGAGCTGCGGTGGATCTCCTTCGGCCACGTGGAGGCCGACGAGTGCGGAGCGATGAACCACTGGCTGGCGGCCGCACCGCACGCCGAGGTGATCCACGGTCCGCTGGCGTGCATGCTGTCGCTCACCGACATGTGCGACCGCCCGCCGGTCGCCGCCACCGACGATCCCCTCGACATCGGGGGTCACGTCCTGCGATTCCTCCCGACGCCCCATGTCCCGCACAACTGGGAGGCGGGCCTCTGGTTCGACGAGAGCACCGGCACGCTGCTGGCCGGTGACCTGTTCACCCACGCAGGCAGATGCCCCGCGCTCACGGAGTCCGACCTCGTGGGACCGGCCCTGCAGGCCGAGGAGTTCTTCCGCGCGACGGGTCTGACCGCCACGCTCGGGCCGACACTGACCACGCTGGCCGATCTGCGCCCGACGACGCTGGCGACGATGCACGGGGCCTCGTTCGCCGGCGACGGCGCGGCGCAACTGCACGCACTCGCCGACGGGTACGCCCAGATGGCGCGCGCCTGACGGGCGCGGTGGTCAGGGCCGCATCTCGTAGGCGCCGTCGTAGGACACCACCTGCGTCCACACCCGGTCGAATCGCTCGGCGTCGGCCACCGGCTTGCGCAGCGTCGACACCGCCCAGCCCTGCTGTGCCTCGGTCGAGCTCGGCTTGCCGTGCAACGCGACGGCGTAGCCGGAGAAATCGCGGATCGCGACGTCGAAGATCTGGTCGAGCAGGTCGCCGTCGAGGCCGGTGATCTCGGCCTGCTCGAGGATCAGCTGGCCGTACACCACCAGCGAGAACAGGTGGCCCACCACGAGCACGAAGTCCAGGTCGCGCTGCTGGTCCGCGTCGGGCGGTGACGTCGTCAGCAGGTCCTTCAGCGCCTGCACCTGCTCGTAGAACACCGCCACGTTGGGCAGGCCGAGGTGCCGTTCGTATACGGGCGCCCAGTCGGCGAACTGGACTCTCGATGCGCCGCGGGCCGGACCCTGCGACCAGAAGAAGACGTCGTCGGCCGGGTCACGGCGGGTGCCGACCTCCGGATAGCTCGCCGGGTTGAACATGTAGTTCGGCATGAACTTGAGGATCTGCGCGACGTTGACGTGCACGGTGCCCTCGAGCCTGGGCAGTGCGCCGATGAGGCGCGCGACCTCACAGAAGTAGGTGTTCCGCTCGAAACCCTTGGCGGCGAGGATGTCCCACAGCAGCGTCACCACCTTCTCGCCCTCAGAGGTCACCTTCGACTTCGTGACGGGGTTGAACAGCAGGTAGCGGCGGTCGTCGAGACTCGCGCTGCGGAAGTAGTCGACGGCGCGGTCGCTGAACAGTTTCATCGCGATCAGGCGTGCGAACGCCTCGACGAAACCCGCTCGCACATGCGGGAAGTCGGTGACGGGGTTGCCGTACAGGATGCGGTTGTTGGCGTGGGTGATCGCCTCGTAGAACGCGTGCTCGCACATCCCGATCGAGCCGCTGCAGAGGTTGAACTTGCCGACGTTGACGGTGTTGAGGGCCGCGGAGAACGCGTCCGGTCCGGTGCACAGGATGTCCTCCTCGTGCACCGGGTACTCGTTGAGCCGGAAGTTGCTCACGAACATCTGGCCGTGCACCACGTTGCCGATCAGCTCGTAGTCGTCGTGCCCGGAGTCCGCGACGAACCACACGTACCCGTCGGCGCCCTCGACGTCGGTGCGGCGCGAGAACACCGAGACCATGCCCGCCACGTTGCCGTTGCCGATGTAGTACTTCTCGCCCGACGCGCGGAACACCACCCCCTCCTCGTCGTCGGCGCCCGCCGGCGTCAACAGCAGGTCGGTGTTGTAGATGTCGGCGCCGTGTTCGCGTTCGGAGAGCGCGAACGCCATCACCCCGCCGTCCTCGAGCTGAGCGGCGGCCTTCTCCTTGGCCTTGATGTTGTCGCTCTGCCAGATCGGCCCGAGCCCGAGGATGGTGACCTGCTCGGCGTACCAGTAGGCCAGCCCGTAGAAGCCGAGGATCTCGCTCAGCGCGGCGTTGCGAGAGGTGTCCCAGCGCTTGTCCGGGTCGCCGCCGCCGTACTCCGACGGGGTCAGGAACGTCGCGAACAGCCGTTCCCTTTTGACGAAGTCGAGGAAATCCGACACCCAGGCCGCCTGCAGGTCGTCGTCGAGCAGTCGGGTCTTGCCACGCGTCTCGAACCAGTCGATCAGGGCGCGGAGCAGTCGGCGCGTCTCGGCGTCGAAGTGTTGCGGGTCATAGGCGTTGGGATCGAGCAGCAGTCCGCTCTCCGGCATGGTGGCCCCTTCCGTCGGGCGGTCGGCGTCGAATCTACGGCCCCGCGGGCCCGCGTCGACCGGAACCGCCACGATGGCTCGTGACCGCCGGTGTTCTCAGCGGTCTAGCCGCCACCCTCTTCGGAGTCTTCCTCAGTGTCCACGGCTTCACCTTCGAGGTACGGGAGGCCGAGTTCCTCGTCGGTCTCATCGGGCACCCCTTGCGAGGCGCCTTCCGGACCGCCACCCTCGCCGCCTGCCGAATCACTGCCGTCGGCGCTGGGCAACGGTTGGCCGGCCTGCACCCAGGTCAGCACATCCCCGGCCCCGTTGTTGTAGACCACGCTGTTCGGCGCCTCACCGACGACGGCGAAGTAGATCTGGCCCTTTCTCGTATCGCCCTGCAGGAGTGGGAATGTGCTGAGATTGAAGGCTCCGGGCAGGACGGGATAGGTGGCACCGCTCGCCGAGCGGGCGGTGAAGGACGGCACCGCCGGAATGACCGTGCCCTGCAGTGCCTTGGCCATCACCGTGGCCTCATACAGCTGACCGCCGGCCGGGGGCGCGACGGGGGCCGAGCTCGGCACGATTCTGCTCACCGTGTACGCGACCTCAGTGCCGTTCTGACTCGCGGTCGCCTCGCTTCCTGCGACCTGGATGCTGCTCTCTGCTGCCGCCGGCGACGCGGTACCGATGCCGACCATGACTGCGCCGGCAGTGACGACTCCCGCCAATTTCGTGGTGTCCACGGTGCACTCCCTTGCCGTTGTGTTTGGTAGACGGCGTTACCCGTCGAAGAGGCATTCAAACTCCGACGGGTAGCCGACCACGGGTAGCCGACTACCCCACCGGTCAAGATCACCCCCGCCGCGGCGGCCGAGGCGACAGACTGAGCCGATGACAGTCGTGTTCACAGAGTTCCTGGGCGGCCGGGTGTTCGAGGTCGACGGGGACACCCTCGATCCGGGGACGCTGACGGAGTTCGGCGGCGCCGCGCTGTCCGGTCCGTCGGGGGCCGCGCGGGACGGCACAGGGACCGTCGCGGTCGCCGAGTTGACCGGGGACAGCCTCGCCGCAGCGAACTTCGGCGGCGGGTGGACCCGCTTCGGCTCGTCCGGCAGCGGAACCGGTGAGTTCCGACGACCGGTGGCGACCGCGTTCAGCGGCGGGCGGCTCGTGGCCCTCGACGGCGGCAACTCCCGGCTCGTGTTCATCGACGACATCGGCGGCGGAGGCTGGACCACCTACGGGCACATGGGGGCGCCCACCGCCGCGGATCCGGCGGAAGGGGCGTACGCCGATCCCCGCGGGCTGGCGGTCGACACGAGTGACCGCATCTGGGTCACCGACCCCGGCGCCCACCGGCTCACCCGCATCGACGGCGATCTCGGCGGGTGGACGGAGATCCCGCTGCCGGGCGGCGCGAAACCCACTGTGCCCTACTCCGTCTGCTCTCATCTGGACGGCGTCGCGCTCATCGACGTCGGCAACCGCAGGCTGCTGATCGTCGACGACGCCGGGACGCGGGCGGTGGCACTCGACGGTGCGGCGTGGCCGGCCCCCACCTTCGTCGCGTCGGCCGGTGACAACCTGGTGGTCGCCGACCTGCGGGCCAACGAGCTGCGGCTGCTGCAACCGGCAGGCGACGGCTTCGACGAGGTGGCCCGGCTCCGGGGCAGTCCACCCGATGTCGTTGTGCCGCTGTTCGACTCGATAGGAGGACTCGGATCGTGAGCGACTCGATGCGCATCCTCACCTACAACGTCCAGATGCGGTCGGCGCTGATGGAGATGGGATTCCCGCCGTCGATCCCTCCGGTCTACACCGCTCCGCAGCGCGCCGCACTCATCGCGAAGGCGATCCTGAACAGCCCGGAGGAGATCGACGTCGTCTGCCTCAACGAGGTCTTCGACGAACCGGCCCGCGACGTACTCAGCGCAAGATTGCGCGCGAAGTTCCCGTATCAGGTGGCCAAGGCCGACACGTTCCACACCCGCATCGTCAGACCCGGATTCGTCGGCGACCTGCAGGAGGCGGTGTGGGAGATCACCATGGGCCCGCTGGCGGATCTCGCCGGCCTGGCTGCGCTGAAGTTCGAGGACAGCGGCCTCTTCCTGGCGAGCCGCTACCCGTTCGCGACGGTGCCCGCGCCGCCCGATGCCGCCGACCTGCTCGACCCCGCGTTCGCCGGCAAGGTGCCCGTGGTGCGGTTCCTGATGTACGCCGCGGCATCCGACAACGACAAGTTCGCCGCCAAGGGGGTGCTCTACGCGCGGCTGAAACCGCCCGGTTCCGACGAGCGGCACGTGTTCATCAGCCACACGCAGGCCGACACCGACATGGTCGGCGAGAACGTCGGAGACCGTCTCGCGCAGATGCAGGATGTGGCGAAGTTCGTCGAACGGTGCGTCGAGGAATCGCCGCCCTTCAGCAAGGAGGTCTTCTTCCTCGGCGACCTCAACGTCGTGGGGTACGCCGACCTCGACAGTGCGGCCCATCCCCCGGGACCCGACCCCGAGTGGACCACCCTGTTCGGCAAGCCCGGGGCGCCGCTGTACGAACAGCTCGTCGACCGGTGGGGCCGCGACCAGTGCCCCGGGCCGGCCAGCGGGCGCAGCGACCCAGGCTTCACCGCCGACGCGGTGTACCCGCCGTACCGGCAACGGCTGGACTACGTGTTCTCCTCGGCGACAAGCCGATTGGCCGTGCAGCACCTGCGCATCGACCGGGACTTGGCCGATCCTCACGGACTGGTTCCGTACCTCAGCGACCACCATCCGCTGCGTGCGGACTTCCACGAGGCCGAGCCGTTCCGGACACCGGCGACCGCGGTCGACGTGCCGAGCCAGGTGGACTACTCCCACGGCTCGTCCCTGACCGAGGGTGTCGTTCAGTGGTACAGAGTCGACGCGCCGGGCACCTACGACATCGACCTGACCTGGACCGGCGCGGAGACGCTGTTCGAGATCTATCTCGGCGACGACTTCTCCACGCCGCAGCCGCCGTACCGCAACCCGAGCGACCCGGAGCTCGGTGAGCGGTTCGTGCTGATGGCGCCGTTCTTCATCAAGGTGTTCCTCCGGAATCGGCACAGCGAATGCTCCTACGTCCTGCGCATGCACCTCCACGAGGGGCGGACGTGGCGGGACGCGATCGTGCTGATCCCCGAGAAGGCGCGCACGGAATGGTTCCCGGAGCAGCCGTTCAACATCGACACCGGTGACGCCGACTGGGACGACAGTGAGAGCAAGTGGTTCCTGGTGGAGACGCCGCGCATCGCACTGCCGCGACCGGCCGAACTGTTCGTCGACGTCGAGTACGCGGTCGTGGACGGTGCATACCCCACCGACGTGCTGTTGACCGTGGGCCGCTGGGACGGCATCAACCCGCCCGCCGAGTGGCTCTTTGACGCCGGACCCGACAGCCAGCCGAACGTCGCGTGGGAGGCCAAGGAGAACGAACACTTCTTCGTCCTGGTGCAACGCACGACGGACCCGTCACGCAAGGTGGAGTTCAAGATCGTGTTGCGAACGCCGATCAACCTGCTCCTCACCTGGCCTGCCATCGAGGCCACCCTGACCTGCCAGCAGGAGACCTCGGGCTGGGGCGCCGACGACATCGCCCTCCAGGTGCGCGCCGACGGGCAGATGATCGCCGACATCACCCATTCGGTCATCGGTGACTTCGAGGACGACGCGGTGCGTACCGTCGGCGACAAATTCCCCGCCCCGAGAACGGTCTATCTCGACGGAGTCGAGGTGTCGGTGATCGAAGAGGACGACATCGACGACAACGACGTCGGCACCGGCTTCGTCCCACCGGTCGCCGACGCGAAGTCCACCCCCGGCTTCACGGTGCTCGACGAAGGCCTCGACGGCCGCATCTGCGGTGTGGCGAGGATCAGGGTCGACGACGGCTGGTACGCCTTCGCCTGCCGGATCGCGCGCTGGCATCCGGAGGCCTGACGTCGCACGACGTCTGCCGCATCGCGTCCCGCGCGAACCACGTCGTGACATGGTGGCTGACATGACGCCCGGTCCCGATCGCGAACCACTCGATCCGTACGTGCGCGTCCGGGGGTCGCGGGTGCACAACCTGCGCTCCGTCGACGTGGCCGCCCCACGCGACGCCTTCGTGGCCTTCACCGGCGTATCGGGTTCCGGCAAATCCTCGCTGGCGTTCGGCACGATCTACGCCGAGGCGCAGCGCAGGTATTTCGAGTCCGTCGCTCCGTACGCCCGGCGGCTGCTGCTGCCCGCGGGCGCTCCGAAGGTCGACGACATCACCGGGCTTCCCCCTGCGGTGGCGCTTGCGCAGCGACGGGGTTCGTCGTCCTCGCGCTCGACGGTCGGTACCGTGACGACGCTGTCGAACCTGTTGCGCATGTTGTTCTCGCGGGCCGGCACCTATCCGCCGGGGAGCACCGAACGACTCGACTCCGACGCCTTCTCCCCCAACACCGCCGTCGGCGCGTGCCCGGAATGCCACGGGCTCGGCCGCGTCCACCGGGTCACCGAAAGCACGCTGGTGCCCGATCCGTCGCTGAGCATCCGCGAGGGCGCGGTCGCGGCGTGGCCGGGCGCGTGGCAGGGGCAGAACCTGCGCGACATCCTCATCACGCTCGGCTACGACATCGACAGACCTTGGCGCAAACTGCCCAAGCGGCAAAGGGATTGGATTCTCTTCACCGACGACCAGCCGACCGTCGAGATCGATCCGGGCGTGCACCCGGTGACGGCCGACTACTACTACAACGGCACCTTCTCCAGCGCCGAACGCCACGTCCGCCACACGCTGGCCAACTCACAGAGCGCCGCCATGCGCCGCCGGGTGCTGCAGTACGTCGACAGCGCCGAGTGCCCGGTCTGCCACGGCGCCGGGCTGCGCCCCGAGTCCCTGGCCGTGACCTTCGCGGGCCGCTCCATCGCCGACTACGTCGCCATGCCGCTGACAGAGCTCGCCGAGGCGTTGCGGCCCACCGCCGTTCGCACGGACTTCGCACCCGCCTACGAGTCGACGGAGTCCGGCGAGCTCACCGAGGTGGCCACGATGATCGCCGCCGATCTGGTGGCCCGGATCGCGATCCTGGTGGACCTCGGGCTGGGCTACCTGAGCATGGACCGACGCACACCGACGGTGTCGCCGGGTGAACTGCAGCGTCTCAAGCTCGCCACGGAGTTGCGGTCCGGACTGTTCGGCGTGCTGTACGTTCTCGACGAACCGTCGGCGGGGCTGCACCCGGCCGACGCCGAACCGCTGCTCGAGGTGCTGGACAGGCTTCGCCGCGCCGGCAATTCGCTCTTCGTCGTCGAGCACGACATGGACGTGGTGCGCCGCGCCGATTGGATCGTCGACGTCGGACCGGGTGCGGGTGAGCACGGCGGCGAGGTGCTCTACAGCGGACCGGTGGCGGGGCTGGCCGACGTCACCGCGTCGACCACGCGCCGCTACCTGTTCGACGACGCGGCACGCGAGGCCGGGAAGCGACGGACGCCGCGGAGCAGATTGAAACTGCGCGGCATCGACTTCCACAATCTGCACGGCCTCGACGTCGACCTGCCGCTCGGCGTGTTCACCGCGGTGACGGGCGTCTCCGGGTCGGGAAAGTCCACCCTGGTGTGCAAGGTGCTCGGCGACGTGGTCACGCGCCACCTCGGATCCGGCGGCACGGCAATGCAATCCGCCGAGGAGGTCGACGACGCCGACCAGATGCTCGACATCGACCTCGACGCGAGCGTCGGGGTGAGCGCCGACGGTGTCGAGCTCATCGACCGGTTGATCAGTGTCGACCAGCGTCCGATCGGTCGCACGCCGCGGTCCAACCTCGCCACCTACACGGGCATGTTCGACGCCGTCCGGCGCGCGTTCGCCGAGACCGAGGAGGCCAGGCGGCGGGGGTGGTCGGCGGGCCGGTTCTCGTTCAACGTCGCCGAGGGACGCTGCCCCACCTGCCAGGGCGAGGGGTTCGTCGCCGTCGAACTTCTCTTCCTGCCCGGCACCTACGCCACGTGTCCCACCTGCCACGGCGCCCGCTACTCCGACGAGACGCTCGAGGTCACCTACCGCGACCGCACCATCGCCGACGTCCTCCAGATGACCGTCGACGAGGCAGGCGACTTCCTGGCCGACCTTCCCGGCGCGGCCCGCAGCCTCGCCACGCTGCGCGACGTCGGGCTGAGCTACCTGCGGCTCGGGCAGCCTGCCACCGAACTGTCCGGCGGCGAGGCCCAGCGCATCAAGCTGGCGTCGGAACTGCAGCGGACTCGGCGCGGCCACACGCTCTACGTGCTCGACGAACCCACCACGGGTCTGCACCCCGCCGACGTCGAGCGGCTGGAAGAACAGCTGCACCAGCTGGTCGACGCGGGGAACACGGTCGTCGTCGCCGAACACGACATGAACGTCGTGGCGGGCGCCGACTGGGTGATCGACCTGGGCCCCGGCGCCGGCCACGACGGGGGCCGCGTGGTCGCCGCGGGCACCCCGGACGCGGTGGCCGCATCGCGACGAAGCAGAACGGCGCCGTACCTCGCCACCCGACTCTGACGCCATTCCACGCGCGTCACTTCCGTCACTGCCGCCCCACACTCGGTAGCCTGGGCGGATGAGGCTCGTCCCGGCGATCGCAGCCGTCCTGGCCATCGGTGCGCTCGTCACGGGCTGTCAGAGCGCCCCCGAGGCGCCACCGCGGATCAAGCCGATCTCGCCGACGGAGCCGACGTTCCCGACGCCGCGGCCCAGCCGGACCCCGGCCGCCAAACCGCCGACATCCACGCCGCCTGCGCCGCCGCCGGCCCAGGAGCTGCCCGCCGAGAACGGCTACGTCTTCATCCAGACGAAGTCCGGCAAGACCCGCTGCCAGCTCGACACCGACGAGGTCGGCTGCGAAGCGCCGTTCACCGACGCCCCCGACGTCGACGGTGCGCCCGCCAACGGGGTGCGCGTGAGCGCAGGCGGCGGCATCGAATGGGTGGTCGGCAACCTCGGCGACATCCCCGCCGTCACCCTCGACTACCGCAGCTACCGCGCGGTGGGCTGGACCATCGAGGCCACCCCTGACGGCACCCGGTTCACCAACGACGGCACCCGGCACGGCATGTTCGTCGCCGTCGAACGGGTCGACACTTTCTGACGTTCTTCATCACACCTGTTTTGCCGCGACGCCTGCCGGGCAACTCACCAGCGTGCACGCACACGAAGCCAGCATCGGCCCAGCCGCATGACCACCGACGACCGGCCGCCGCCGCAGGTTTTCGTACTCTTCGGCGCGACCGGCGACCTCGCCGAGCGCAAGCTCTTCCCGGGCCTCTACAAGCTGGCCGCCGCGTCGCGCCTGCCCGATGACTACGTGGTGATCGGGTCCGGGCGCCATTCTCCCGGCAGCGACGACGAATTCCGGGACACCGTCCGCGACGGGCTGCGCGACACCGTCGAAGACATCGACGACGACGTGTTGTCGGATCTGGTGCAGCGCATCACCTTTCAGACATCGGACGCCGACGACGGCAGCGACCTCGCCGACGCCGTCCGGCAGGCCCGCGACAAGCTGGGCGAGGACGCCCGCATCCTGATCTACCTGTCGGTGCCGCCGACGGCGATGCGGCCGATGATCGGCATGCTCGGTCGCGAGCACCTCACCGACGACGCCCGCATCGTCGTGGAGAAGCCGTTCGGCACCGACCTCGAGTCGTCGCGCGAACTCGACGCGGCGCTCAAGGAGGTCGTCGACGAGGAGCAGGTGTACCGCATCGACCACTTCCTTGGGAAGGAAGCGGTGCAGAACATCCTGGCGCTGCGCTTCGCCAACGGCCTCATCGAGCCGGCATGGAACCGCGACCACCTGGAGTCGGTGCAGATCGACGTGCCCGAGGAACTCACCGTCGAGGGCCGCGGCAGCTTCTACGAGTCGACCGGCTGCTTCCGGGACATGATCTCCACACATCTGTGCCAGGTGCTCGGGTTCGTCGCGATGGAGCCGCCGGTGCACCTCGACGCGACGTCGCTGCGCAACGAGAAGGCCAAGGTGTTCCAGGCGATGCGGCCGCTGGACCCGGAGCGGGTGGTGTTCGGCCAGTACGAGGGATACCGCGACGAGGACGGCGTCGCCGACGACTCCGACGTCGAGACCTACGTCGCCCTCGAGGCCTACGTCGACACCGAACGCTGGCAGGGGATGCCCTTCTACCTGCGCACCGGCAAGGCGATGGGCGGCACCCGCCGCACCGTCACGCTGACCTTCCGCAGCCCGCCGATGGGACGCTTCGGCGACCAGACCTACGGGTCGAACCAGCTGGTGCTCGAACTCAGCGACGACGCCGCGGTCGGCGCGCACCTGATGGCCAAGCGCCCGGGCCCCGACCTGTCGCTCATGCCGGTGAGCCTGCACATCGACCTCGCCGCGGCCGACCCCGACGGCGACAGCCCGCTCGAGGCCTACGAACGGCTGCTGCTGGACGTGATGCGCGGCGACCAGACGCTGTTCACCCGCGCCGACGAGGTGGACCGGCTGTGGCAGGTGTGCCAACCGGTGCTCGACGCGCGGCCGCCGGTCCGCCCCTACGCCGAGGGAAGCTGGGGACCCGACGAGGCGCTCGCCCTGCCGGGAGTCTCCGGGTGGCGACTGCCGGACGAGTCAGGAGAATGACACCATGACCGCTGCCCAGCGCGAACGCGCCGCACTCGTCGAGACCATGCGGGCCACCGACCCCGGGGACGCCACCCTGTGCGAGGGGTGGGACACCCGCGACCTCGCCGCACACCTGGTGATCCGGGAGTACCGGCTCGACGCCGCGCCCGGCATCGCGACCCCCTTCTTCGCCGACCGGACCGACCGGATCCAGGAGCAGGTCGCGCAGTCCACCGACTGGAATCGGATGCTGGACAAGATCGCCGCGGGTCCGCCGGTCTGGTCACCGTTCAAACTGCTCGACCCGGTGGCCAACCTGGCCGAGATGTTCATCCACCACGAGGACGTCCGGCGGGCGCACCCCGGCTGGGAGCCGCGCGACCTCGACGCCGACGCCGTCAAGGGACTCACCCGCACGCTGTCGCTGTTCGCACGTCTGACGCTGGCCAAGGCGCCCACCCGGACCGCGCTGCGGACACCCGCAGGCACGACGCTGGTGACCGCCGGAAAGGGTGCGCCGGTCACGGTGACGGGCCGGCCCGAGGAGTTGCTGCTGTTCGCGGCGGGCCGGGAAGCGCGGGTGGATCTCGACGGCGATCCGCAGGCGGTGCAGGCGCTGCGCGACGCGCCGAAGGGTCTGTAGGTTCGACGAACGTGGACCTCGCCGACTTCCGTGTCTTCGTCGAGCCCCAGCAGGGGGCGACCTATGCCGACCAACTCGCGGTCGCCCGCACCGCCGAACAGCTGGGCTACTCGGCCTTCTTCCGATCCGACCACTACGTCGCGATGAGCGGCGACGGCCTGCCCGGGCCGACCGACTCGTGGGTGACGCTCGCCGGGATCGCACGGGAGACGACCTCGATCCGGCTGGGCACGATGGTCACCTCCGCCACCTTCCGCCATCCGGGCCCGCTTGCGATCTCCGTCGCCCAGGTCGACGAGATGAGCGACGGCCGAGTCGAATTGGGCCTCGGCGCCGGCTGGTACGAGGCGGAGCATCGCGCCTATGCCATCCCGTTCCCGCCGCTGGGCGAGCGGTTCGACCGGCTCACTGAGCAGCTCGACGTGATCACCGGACTCTGGGCGACGCCTTCGGGTGAGACGTTCGACTACGCGGGCGAGCACTACTCGGTCGCGGAGTCGCCCGCTCTGCCGAAACCGGTGCAGTCGCCGCGGCCGCCGATCATCATCGGTGGCGCCGGCCCGAAGCGGACGCCCGCGCTCACCGCGCGGTTCGCCGACGAGTTCAACATCCCGTTCGTGCCGCTGGACACGCTGAAAACCCAGTACGGCCGGGTGGCCGCGGCACTCGCCGACGCGGGCCGGCCGGAGGACTCGCTGATCTACTCGGCGGCCTTCGTGCTGTGCGCCGGCCGCGACGACGCCGAGGTGGCGCGGCGAGCGGCCGCGATCGGGCGGGAGGTCGACGAGCTGCGCGGCAATTCGCCGGTGACGGGAACCCCCGCGGAGATCGTCGACAAGCTCGGCCCGTTCGTCGAGGCCGGGGTGCAGCGGGTGTACCTGCAGATGCTCGACATGTCCGACCTCGACCACCTGGCGCAGTTCGCTGCGGAGGTCATCCCACAGCTGAACTGACCGGATGGCCGGGCATGGATAGGATCGGTGCCCGTGACCGGCGACGACGATGACCGCGACGGGCGGGACGCCGCGGAGCCGCCGTGGCACGAGTCGACCTCCAAGTTGTTGGGGGCGAGTGTCGCCGGGCTGGCCGCGATCGCCCTCGTCCTCTGGGGCGTGACGGCCGTGTCCCGGGACGAACCCGACAACACGCCCGCCGAGTTCGTGGATTCGACGTTCTCGAGTGCCTCGCCCTCGGATTCGGCGACCTCGACCACCTCGACGATCACCACCACCCGGTCGATTCAGACCACCGAGATCAACCCCGCGGACCCGGCGCTGACGCCGCCACCTCCGACTTCGGCTCCGGAGTCCTCGAACACGCGGTCCCGCGCACCCCGCACGAGGGAGAGCGAGGACGACGAACCGACGTCGACGCGCCGCCGGCCGCGCCTCAACGAGACCCGCTCCCTGTACCCCGGCGCCAACTGAGGGCCTACTATCGATGCCCGTGGCGCGTGACCCGAACAACTACAGCGACGACGATCCGACGCAGTACGGCAGCCAGGCCTACGGCGGTGAGGCCTACGGCAACGAGCCGAAGCAGTACAGCGATTACGGCGGTGGTTACGGCGAACCGCCCGGCGGTGGTGCGCCCCCGCCGGAGGAGCCGCAGCCCTGGTATCGCAAGCCTGCCGCGCTGGTCGCTCTCGGTGCGCTGGTAGCGCTGCTGATCGCGGTGATCATCTGGCTGGTGATCCAGCTGACGTCCGACGACTCCTCATCGGGCGAGACCACCACGACGACCACCACGACGACGTCGTCGACCGACGACACGTCGGCACCCGTGGGCCCGCCACCGACCGAGACGGTGACCGAGTCGTCGTCGGCACCGGAGACCACGACGACGACGGCGCCGACCACCACGACCACCACGGCGCCGACCACCACGACCACCACGACGACACCCCCGACCACCACATCGGTGGAGACCAGCACGAGCACCAGCACGGTGACGATCACCGTGCCGACGCTGGTCCCGCCCGGCGGCTGATCCGCGCGGGCTGCGCCACGGCGCGGAGGTAGCACCGGTCCCGAGGAAGCGGCTCCTTCGCGTCCCTACGGGCCGGGTAGGCGCCGCGTCAGCAGGTCGTCTCGGCTGAGGGCACGCACTCCGCCGGCGCCTCGGCCGCGGGCTCCGGCTCCGGGGCGGGCTCAGGAGCAGGTTCCGGTGCGGGCTCCGGCTCAGGCGCGGGCTCCGGG
>NZ_JAUMSQ010000009.1:0-9378 GCF_030519285.1 Mycolicibacterium arseniciresistens | reverse complement strand
CGCCCAGTTCCGTCTGGGGGAACACCACTCCGACACGCATGTGAGCCCTTTCGCCGCCGCCTCTATGACACCCGCGGTGCGGGCACTATTCCCTGCGAGGTCACCGCGGTAGGCACCTCAAGCGTCCCGCAGCAGGGCGGCCGCGCCGACCAGCCCCGCGTCGCCGCCGAGCTCGGCGGGCAGCACGCGGACCGCGCGCAGGAAGTCCAGGCCGGCGTAGTGCGTGAGCGCCTCGCGCACCGGGTCGAACAGCAGTGGACCGGACTTCGCGACGCCGCCGCCGATGACGACGAGGTCCAGATCGCACACCGCTGCCACCGACGCGATCGTCGCCGCGACGGCGGTCGCGCCGCGGCGGAAGGCCCGTTGTGCCACGGGATCGCCTGCGACCACGGCGTCGGCGAGTTCCTTGGCGTCGGCGTCCGCCGGCGCGTTCCAGCCGTGTTCGCGGGCCCACCGGGCCATCCGCGGTCCGGCGGCGACGGTCTCCACGCAGCCGTGCCCGCCGCACGAGCACAGCGCGCCCTCCGGGTCGACCACCACGTGGCCGACGTGGCCGGCGTTGCCGCTGCGCCCGTCGTAGGGCGCCCCGTCGAGCACGAGGCCGCCGCCAACCCCGGTCGACACCACCATCCCGAGCAGGAACTCTGCGCCCCGCGCCGCGCCGCGCCAGCGCTCCCCCATCGCCATGCACAACCCGTCCCCGCCGAGACGCACCGGGACACCGGTGACCGCGGCCACGCGCTCGACGATCGGAAAGCGTTGCCACAAAGTGATGTTGATGGGGCTGACGGTGCCGGCCGGCAGGTCGATCGGACCAGCCGACGCGATGCCGACGCCGCGGACACCGCCGCCCGCCGCCGCGAGTGCACCGACGATCAGTTCGTCCACCACGTGCCAGATCGCCTCGGCGTCGGTGCGCGGCGTCGGGAGTTTCGCCTGGTGCACCAGCGTCCCCTCGTCGTCGACCAGGCCCGCGGCGATCTTGGTGCCGCCGATGTCGAGCGCCAGCGTAAGAGGCCCCATCAGTGGCGGTGGGTGTTGTCGGGCTGGCGGGGATCGCCGGGGTGCTCGTATCCCGGTGCGAGTGACACGAGTTCGACGCGCCGCGCGTCGAGCCACCACCGGAACGCCCTGCGTCGCGCGGCGGACAGCAGATGGGCCTCGATCGCCGGCCTGACCGCGGGCAGCGCCGGCGGCCTTGGCGGCGAATGCCACCCGTGTCCGCGTGCGCTGTCCGCGAAGCGCATCGGGTTGCGCGCGTGGTATTCCGCCACCGCCTCGGGCGGGACGACGACGTCGGCGGTGACGTCGGCGAACACCGCCCGCGCCAGCGGGTCGGCCAGCACGGCTGCGGCCACGCTGCCGATGTCGAGGCGGGCTGCGTTGTCCGGCAGCACTTCCGGCTCACCGGGCGCGCCGTCGGCGGTCAGTCCGCGTGTCTGGGCCTCGGCCGCCACCACCCGCTCGGTCACCAGCAGCTGGGTGAGCCAGCGGCGCAACTGGCGGCCTTCACTCGTGCCGGGCCGCGGCAATGCCGACGCGGGTGTGCGGGCGCGCAGCGCGGCTTCGCGCTCGTCGATCTCCTCTGCCCGCACGGGGCTGCCCCCGACTGTCGCGGCGACGCTCATCGGACCACCACCTTCACCGCGGATGTGTACAGCAGCCGGCCGGCGCCCGCGACGCGGATCAGCGCCCACCACTCGCCCGGGTCGAGCCAGACCGGCGGCCGCACGTCGAACGACAGCTCCACCGAACCCGACGCCGGTATGTTGGCGCCCACCGCGGCGGGCCCCATCCACTCCCACGTGCCCCACGGGCTGATCAGGTGCGCCTCGACGGACAGGTCCGCGAGCGCATCCGAACCCACCGTCGCCGACAGCGTGGCCGACTCCCCCGCGACGATGTCGACCGGCGACGGTTCGGCGACCAGTTTCAGCAGAGCGGTGTCCGCGACCGGGCCGACCTCGACGATGCAGATGTCTTCGACTGTCTGACGCCAGGATTCGGGGATGTGAGCGATGTCGGCCCCGGTGACCGCCAGTTCGGCGCGCACGGGGTACAGCCCGGGCCCGGCCTGGGCGGGCACCTGCACGGCGAGGTCGGCGGTCAGGTGCTCGCCGGGCGGCAGCACGAACGGCAACTCGGCGGGGTCGGCCGTCCAGCCGGTGGGCAGGACGAGCCGGACATGGCCGTGCAGCGCTGCGTCGGTGCAGTCGCTGGCGGCGGTGAGCCGTAGCCGCACGGCGGAGCCCGGTTCGGCGCTGGTGCGGTCGGGATGCAGATGCGCGACGGCGGGCAGGCCGCCCAGCGGCGCGGGCCCACGGTTGTGCAGCCAGTACCTGGCGAACAGCGGCTGGGCGGCCTCGGATTCCGGCGCCAGCATGGTGGGCTCCCCGTCCAGCACCCGCGGCAGATTGAGCCGCGTCGACACCGTGGCGATCTCGAACCCGTGCAGCCGCAGCCGGTCATGGCCGGACGAGGAGCGAAGGGGCTGTTCGAGCAGGTCGACGCGAGTGGCGTCCGACACCGTACGCAGACCCGAGTGCAACACCACATCGGCTGTGCCGCCGCGTGTCTCGACGAGCCGGAGCACCACACCGGCGGAGGGGTCGGCTTGCCGCACACTGCCGGCGGCCAGCGGGTTGCCCGCCGCCTTGATCGCACCGACTGTCACCGAGGCGGCGGGCTCGACCGTCAGCAGCGACCCCCACGGCGGCAGACCGCCCTCCGGTTCACCGTGGCCGGCGACCGCGAGCAGCGGGTGGGAGAACGCGGCGCTGCGGGCCGGCACATCGGCGTCGCGCCAGTCGCCGGCACCGGAGACGAGCGCGTAGTCGAACGTGTGCGTCCAGTGCTGCAGCTGGAAATTGGAGCCGTCGGGCGCGGTACGCCGCGGCGGGTCGATCCAGGTGCCCGACGGCCATCCGGTGCAGGACCGCATCAGTGAGGTGTGCAGGGTGCCGTCGGGGTCGACGGCGAATCCGGGAACACCGCGGTTGAGCACCGCCACGGTGTGCGCCTCGAACGGCGCCGCGGTGACGGCGGCCTGTTGGTCGACGGTGATCTCGGCGTCGTCGAGGTCGTCGACCAGCGCGGCGACGGCGCCCGGGCCGGCGACGATCAGCACCGGCAGCGCCTGCACGGCGCGCAGATCGGCGCCGGGCACCCAAGCCGTCGCCGGCGATGCCGCGGCGGACACCCACACGCGCGCCGATCCCGTTTCCCGCAGCTGTCGCTGCAACTCCTGACCGTACGTGGGGTCGGCGGTGTCCAGAACCGCTGCGGTGAAGGCGTTCTGGTCCGGGCCACCGAGTGCGATCCGGGTGTCGGGCAGGTTCGAGTCGACGGCGAGGTCCCCGTAGCGGGACTTGTCGGCGCTGCTGCAGGTGGCGGTCACGCCGGCGCGGGCCAGCGCGACGACCAGGTCGCGGGCGGTCGGGGCGGACAACGACTCGGCGGGTGTGACCACCTCGGCGACGCCGACCGGGCACACCTGCGCACCGATCCGCACCCGCACCGCCGACGACAGGCCGAACCAGCCGTATGCCGGGTTGTCCAGCGTCCACGGGTGCGCAGCGGAGTCGACGGCCGTCTCGGCACCACGGTCGTGCAGCAGTCCGAAGCCGCGGCCGATCACCGCGTCGGCCACCTCGCTGACCGGCAGTCCGCCCGGCACCGGGCACGGCCAGCGCAGCCGCAGCAGCTTGTCGGCCCCGGTGAACTCGTCGATCGTGGTGCGGCAGTCCACCCGGGCGACTCCGCGCCACAGGGTCAGCGTCTGGGTGTAGCGCAGAACGCCGGGGATGGCGCCGCGCACCACCAGCCGCTCCCCCAGTGCGCTTCGCAGCGCGGTCACCTCGGCGGCGGCCGCCGACGACCCGGTCACCGGGCCGCTGGGCAGCAGATGCCACGGTCCCTCACCGGATTTCGGATGCGCGGGATACTCGTCGTAGACGGCGAGTTCATTGCCGACCGCACCCGGCGCGATGAGGTCGCGCCCCGCCCCGGCCTCGACGAGTGAGACCACCCCGCCACCGCGTGCCGGATCGGCCTGCAGCCGGTAATACTCGTTACTTATCACATTGTCCGGCAATAGATCCCACCCCGACGCGGGCGCGGCGGCCGCCAGCCGGTAGGACCGCCATCCCAGCGACGGCATGTCGCGGGCGAGCCAACTGACCGTGTGGCCGTCGTCTTCGACGAGTGCGGGCACCTCGGCGCCGTCGGTGTCACGCACGCACACGCCGGCGCCGACGGGCTCGTCGAGTCGCACCGTGACGATGTCATCCCGGTTGTGTGTCAACGTGTTCCACACTACGACCGATCTACCGTCCGGTCCGGTGTGGTCGCCGACTGCTCGCGACAGCAGTGTCAGCGCATTGTCACGGGTGGTGGTGCCGAGCTGCCATGCATCGCGCCAGCCCGTCAGCAGGTCGAGGTAGACCTGATCGGATTCCGAGCCGGTGATGGCGTCATGGTGGGCGCCGTAGGCCAGCTGCACCCAGGCCTTTGCCAGCGCGGCCTGCGGGTAGGTGGCGCCGCCCACCAGCCCGGCGAACACCGCGAAGCGTTCGGCGTCGAGCACGGCGTCCTCTGCGGCGCGGTTGGCCTGCTTGGTGTCGATGTACGACACGTCCTTGCCGGTGTAGATCGGGTTCATGTCGCGGGTCTGCGGTGACGGTTCCACCCCGCGGTCGACGAGTTCGGCGCGCACCGCGGCGAAGAACTCAGCGGGCAGGGCGCAGACGAACCGCGGCCAGGTGTAGCGGGCCGCCCAGTCGCGGTGGATCTGCGTGACCCACTTGTTGGGCGGGGTGTAGTCGGTGCCGACGGGCAGCAACACGTTGCGGGTCAGCGCGACCCGCTTGAGCTTCTGGAACAGGTCGAGGGTGGCGGCCTCCGCCTCCGCCAGCGACGGTGCGGAATCCATCCACCAGCCCGCCGCGTAGTGCGCGGGCATGTAGTGGGTGAGCAATCCCCGCCCGGACGGTGCGATCCACTCGAACTCACTGCTGAACTGCATACGTTCGGGGTCGCCGTCGTCGGCCATCGGACCCCACTGGTGGTGCGGGCCACGGGCCCAGGAACTCGACGTCAGGCCGGCGTCGGCGGCCATCCCGGGGAACTGCGGATCGTGGCCGAACGCGTCGAGCTGCCATGCGGTGGTGGGGCTCGCCCCGAGCACGTCGCGCTGAAAACCCATCCCGCACACGAAGTTCCGGATGGTCGTCTCGGCACTGGTGAGGTTGGTGTTCGGCTCGTTGTACGTGCCACCCATCACCTCGACGCGGCCGTCGGCGATCATGGCGCGCAGGTCGGCGCGGTCCTCGGGATGGGTGTCCCAGTACGGCTTGAGGTAGTCGACCTCGGCGAGGACGAACTTGTACTCCGGTTCACGGCGCGCCATCTCGAGGTGAGCGGCCACGAGGTCGAAACTGTGTGTCTGCCTGCATCGCCCGGGCGGGTCCTCGGTCCACTGACTGGTGTAGGCGGCCTGGGTGTTCCACCACACCGGGTCGTAGTGGAAGTGGCTGATCATGTGCATGGTCCAGCCGGGTTCGGCGACGGTGAAGACGAATTCGGTGTCGCCCGCCCTGGCGGCTCGCTGCTCGCCGGGCACCGGATCCGCGACCGCGACCGGTACTTCGGCGGTGCCGTCGGTGGATGCGGTATGCACCTCGCCGGCCAGCCCGTCGCCCTGGACCGCGATCAGTCCGGCGTCACCGCCGGTGTAGCTCACACGGACGATCTGCAGCGGCGCGCCGGGCGGCCCGACGAACAGCTCCGTCGACTCCGCGGAGGTGACGTGCACCACCGCACCCTACGGTGTCGTCAGCGCGAAATGTCTACGACGAGCGCTCGGTGGTCCGAGATCGGCAGTGCGACGTCGAAGACGCGGTCGACGCGCAGCGTCGGGTCGTCGGTCAGGATGTGGTCGAGCTGGCGGTCGGGCTGTTCCACCGGGAAGGTCAGCGCCGCTCCCAGCGGCCGGAAACCCGACCAGCGGCTCGGCGTCGGCGGGGTCATGTTGAGGTCGCCCATCAGCACCCGCGGCCCGTCGAACCCGCGAAGGTCGCGCACCAGCCGCCGCATCTGCGCCCGGTTCCAGCCCGGCACGAAAGACAGGTGGGTGTTGGCGACGGTGAGCGGTCCGAGTGGCGTGTCGAGTCGGCCGATCATCGCCGCGCGCGGCTCCTCGTTGACGATCTGCACGCGATTCGGGCCCGGCAGGTACATCGGGAACCGCACCGGGATGCGCGGCAGACGGACCACCTGCCACGTCTCGGCGGGGAATCGGGACAGCAGCGCGATGCCGTAGGCCGCCGTGCCGGGTTGTTCGCGGCCGGTGGCGGCCATCCAGGTCGCTCCCGGGGTTCCGGCGATCGCTGCGACGAACCGGTGACTGACCGCTCGCATGGCCTCGGCCGCGACGGCGGTCAGGTCGGCCTTGCCCGATCGCGGCTGGTCGAAATCCACCTCCTGGAGCGCGAGGATGTCGGGGTCGAGTTCCCGCACGGCATCGGCCAGCCGGCCGAGGTCGACGTCGCCGTGACGCAAACTGCGTCCGTGCAGAATGTTGAAGGTGGCCATCCGCATGGGTACTTGGTACCCGCACTTGCCGACCGCAGACACTCAGAGGTAGATCCTTGGCTGCACGAAACGACGAACTGCGCGACGCGCTACGGCGCGCGGCGTCCGCACTGCGCGCGGACGGACCGGACTTCGCGCTGGCAGGCAGCTATGCGCTGTGGGTGTACGGCGGGCCAGAACCCGTCCATGACGTGGACTTCGTGGTCGCCGAACCGGACACCGAGGCCGCGGCGCTGACGCTGGAGAAGGCCGGCTTCCGGATCGAACGGACGCCCGAGGACTGGTTGTTCAAGGCCTGCGTAGGCAGCGACTTCGTCATCGACGTGCTGCACGCACTCAACGGGGTCGCGGTGACGAAGGCGACGGTCGAGGCGGGCGAGGAGTTCGACGTGCTCGCGATCAGGATGCGCGTCATGCCGCCGACCGAAGTGCTGATCGAGAAGCTCAACTCGCTCACCGAACACCACTGCGACTTCGGATCTCTGCTTCCCTCGGTGCGCGCGGTGCGTGAGCAGGTCGACTGGGACCGGCTGCGGGCCGCCACCGCCGACAGCCCGTTCGCGGCCTCCTTCCTGTTCCTGATCGAGCGGCTGGGCATCATCTGACTCCTCCGACCGCGCGACGCAGCCGGTCGGCGACCACCACCGCCGCCTCGACCACCTCCGGCGGATCCAGCACCTCGAAGTCGACGCCCACCATCGCGAAGTACACCGCCATGCGCTCGGGATCGTCGGCGCCGGCGGTGACGATGCAGGCGTTCGGGCCGTCGGCCTCGATCACCGCTGAGGCGTCCGAGAAATGTTGCCGCAGAGTCTCTTCCGATGCCGCGAAGCGGATGCGGGCGACGTAGCGGTAGGGCGATGCGCTGATCGCCCGGCGCACGTAGTCGGCGGCGTCGGGCGCCTCACGCGCGGTGAACGTGCTGCCGAGCGCGCGGACGTCAGCCATCCGGTCCAGCCGCAGGCTGCGCCAGTCCTGCCGGTCGCGGTCGAAGGCGAGTAGATACCAGCGCCGCCCGGTGGTGACCAGTTGGTACGGCTCGAGCCTGCGCGAGGTGGCGGTTCCCGCCCGGTCGACGTAACCGGCGGCGACGTGCTCGCGGTCCCGGCACGCCCGCGCGAGCGTCATCAGCACGTCGGGCTCCACCGGGGTGTCCGTGGTGCCCGACGTGAGCGTCACCGTCGCCTCGTGCACCGCCGACACCTGCGAACGCAGCCGCGCCGGCATCACCTGGTCCAGCTTGCTCAGCGCGCGCAGCGCCGACTCGCCGACACCGGCGACGCTGCCACCGGCGGCCAGCCGCAGGCAGACCGCCATCGCGACCGCCTCGTCGGGATCGAGAAGCAGCGGGGGCAACGCCGCCCCCGCGCCGAGCTGGTAGCCGCCACCGTGGCCCTTGCTGGCGTGCACCGGGTAGCCCAGCTCCCGCAGGCGGTCGATGTCGCGTCGCACGCACCGGGCGGTCACGCCCAGCCGGTCGGCCAGTTCGTCGCCGGTCCACACCCGCCGGCCCTGCAACAGGCCGAGCAGCTGCAGCACCCGGCTCGTCGTTTCCGCCATGTTCACCATCGTGCCGCACTCTTAGGACCGAAACAGTCCTATAACCCTGCGAGGGTGGTGCCATGGAAACGCGAACCGGCCTGAACTCGGTCCTGACCGATCAGCTCGAATACCACTGGACCAACGCACTGCGCCCGCGCCTGGACGGACTCACCGACGACGAGTACTTCTGGGAGCCGGTGCCCGGATGCTGGACGGTGCACCGCGACGGCGGCATCGACTTCAGCTATCCGCCCCCGCAGCCGGAGCCGTTCACCACGATCGCCTGGCGGCTGGCCCATGTCATCGTCGGTGTGCTCGCCGTGCGCAACCACAGTCACTTCGGCGGTCCACCCGCCGACTACGAGTCCTGGGCCTACGCCACCGATGCCGCCACGGCGCTGCGTCAACTCGACGATGCCTACCGGAATTGGATCGACGGGGTGCGCACACTCGGCGACGATGGTCTCGACCGGCGATGCGGCCCCGCCGAAGGGCCCTACGCTGAACGCTCGATGTCGGAACTGGTGCTGCACATCAACCGGGAGGTCATCCACCACGGGGCCGAGATCGCCTGCATCCGAGATCTTTACGCACACTCCACCAACAAGAAAGAGGCCTGAGCCGATGCCCGGAATGCCCCCGCCCGTCGCCGACGAACGTCAGGGTCTGATCGAGTTCCTCGCGTTCCAGCAGAACGCCTTCCTGTCCTCGGCGTACGGCCTGACCGACGAGCAGGCCCGTGCCACGCCGTCGGTCAGTGCGCTGTCGATCGGCGGGCTGGTCAAACACGCCGCCGGGGTGCAGAAGGGCTGGGCCGAACGGGCCGCCCACGCACCCGATTTCCCGCCGCCGGACCCCCGGCCGATGGAGGATCAGATGGCCGAATACCAGGATCAGTACGTGATGCGCGAGGACGAGACGCTGAAGGATCTCCTCGAGGCGTTGAAGGCGCAGAACGCCGAGACCCTGCGGGTGTTCGGGAAAAAGGATCTCGACACCCTCGTGCCCGTCCCGCGCGGTATCCCGTGGTTCCCGCAGGACATCGATCACTGGTCGGTGCGCTGGGCGGCGATGCACCTCATCGAGGAGCTCTCCCGGCACGCGGGTCACGCCGATATCATCCGCGAATCCATCGACGGCGCAACGATGTACGAATTGCTGGCCGCTCGCGAGGAGTGGCCGGAGACCGACTGGGCGCCGCGGTGGCGCCCGCCGACGGTGGCCTGATCCCTACCGGTCGAG
>NZ_JAUMSQ010000089.1:0-22126 GCF_030519285.1 Mycolicibacterium arseniciresistens | reverse complement strand
GACCGCGACCCCGGCGGCCAGCGGGAGCCATCCCCACGCATCGGGGGCCACGTCACCGACATCGACGCCGACCGACAGCGCGAGCTGCGAGCGCGGCGGCGCTGACCACCGGCGGCCGTGCCTGCCGCGCCCGGCGCTCTGGTGCTCGGCGATCAGCACCGCACCGGCGATGTCCTCCCCCGCCGCGGACCTGGCCAGCAGGTCGGCATTGGTGGAGCCCGTCTCCTCGACGACGTCCAACCTCGTCCACGGCGGCGCGGTCAGTCCGCTGCGCAGGAATTCGGCGTCGAGCGCGGGTCGCGTCCGGTCTGTGCTCACCGGTACAGGCTAGGGCTCCGGTGCCGCCCGCAGGGTAGCGGCGCTTTGTGCATTGCCAAATCTGCACGAACGTAACAAATGGCAATGCCATGGCCTGATGGTGACGACTGAACCTCCCTGCTGCACAATGTGACGGTGACGTCACCGCGCCTGTTGGCAAACACACGGTCAGGTGAGTCATTCATTGCTGCCATCGTCGTGCTCGCGTGTGCGACGGGAGTCGCGTTGTGCGGGATCGTGGCGACCGCCGGCGGCGTCGACCAGCAGGGCTTCCATCTGCCCGCGGTCCGGCACCTGCTGGCGACGGCGCCCGCGCTGGACGTGGTCGGCCTGCCGACCGCGACCGGACCGCTGTACCACCTCCTGGTGGCCGCCGTCGCCGGACCGGCGGGCGTCGGCGACGCAGGCATCCAGATCGTCGGCGCGCTGTTCGCCGCGACGCTGGCTGCGCTGACGCTGTGGCACGTCCGGGCTCTCCCGAAACCGGCGCACCGCGTCCTCGCCGTCGCACCGTTGCTGCTGTCCGCGTACTTCTGGCAGTCGGCGCTGTGGATGCTCACCGACGACGCCGCGGTGCTGTTCGGGCTCGCGGCCGTGCTCGTCGCGCTGTCCGGCACCACGAGCAGACAGCAGCTGGCCGCGGGATTGCTGATCGCCGCCGCGATCGCGACCCGACAGAACTTCGTGTGGCTGCTGGCTCCGGTCTGCGCCTACTACCTCCTCGCGCTGGCTGACCGGCCCCCCGCCGTCCGCGGCGCGGCGCTGGTCCGGGTGGGCGGCCCCGGCGTGGCCACCCTGGCACTCCTGATCTGGATGTGGGGCGGATTGACGCCTCCCGCCGGTCGGGAGTTCAACGCGGCCGCGCTCAGCCCGACGGCGCCCGCCTTCGCCGCCGCGGTCACCGCCGTCTTCGCCCTGCCGATCCTGCTGGCCGTGGTCGACGGCTGGGCGCCGCTGCGGCGCCACCTGCCCGTCGCGGTGACGGTCGGTCTGCTGGCCGCCGCCCCCGCCGTCGTCTTCACCAGCAGCGCCACCGTCGCGCCCGACCAGTCACGCCGCGGTGGACTGGTGTGGTCACTGGTCGCAGCGGCCCCCGACATCATGAACCGCTCCCCGATGCTGGTCGCGCTGGCCTTCACCGGCGGCGCGGTGACCACGCTGCTCTGCGTCGCCCTGCCTCGATCACTCGCCGTGCTGCTGTCCGTGTCGGTGCTCGCCCTCGCCACCGTCACCGTCGCGGGGGCACAGCTGTACCAGAAGTACGTCGAGCTGCCGCTCGGCATGCTCGCGCTCGTCATCGTCGCGCAGCTGTTCGCCGCGGGACGAATAAGGCGCACCTGGCCGCTCGTCGCGCTCGCGGTGCTGCAGGCCGTGATCACCGCGGCCGTCGTCGGCCTGCCGATCCTGCGGGCGGTGGCATAGATGTGGGCGAAAACGTTGCAGCGCAGGCTTTTCCGTACGGCTTCTGGTAGGGGGCTGCGATGTGTGGCATAGCCGGTGTCCGCAGGTTCGACGGCGCACCCGTCGACCTCGAGCTGCTGAAGGCGATGGCCGGGCACCTGGAGCACCGGGGACCTGACGGCCGCGGATACCTGGTGGACGGCTCCCTGGGGCTGGCCCACACCCGGCTGTCGATCATCGACGTCGAAGGGTCGCCCCAGCCGATGAGCGGCGCCGGCGGCCACCACCACCTGGTGTTCAACGGGGAGATCCTCAACTACCGGCAACTGCGCACCGGCCTGTCCTACCCGTTCCGCACCGACGGGGACACCGAGGTGCTGCTGGCCCTCTACGACAGGTACGGCGCCGACGGCGTCACCCGGCTGCGCGGCCAGTTCGCCTACGCACTGTTCGATTCGCGTACCGCCGACCTGCATCTGTTCCGGGACCGCCTCGGAATCCTGCCGCTGTACTACTACACCGACGGCCGGTTCTTCGCGTTCGCGTCGGAGATCAAGGCCCTGCTGCCCGCGATCGCCTCCGTGCAGGTCGACGAGGCGGCGTTGCACGGCTACCTGACGCACCGCTCGGTTCCGGCGCCGCACACCTTCATCGCCGGGGTCCGCAAGCTCAGGCAGGGACACCACCTGGTGGTCGGCGCCGACGGCACCGTCCGCGAGCACCCCTACTGGACGCTGCCCGCGGCACCGCAGCTGACGTCGTGCCCGCCCGAAGAAGCCGTCCGACTCGTCGGTGACGCGCTGACCGCGTCGGTGCGCGAATCGCTGGTCTCCGATGTGCCGGTGGGCGCGTATCTGTCGGGCGGCCTGGACAGCAGCCTGATCGCGGCGCTGGCCGCGCGGGAGCAGGGCGGCACCGGGTTGCACACCTTCGCCGCGGGATTCGACGATCCGCGGCTCGACGAGACTGCGTGGGCGCGGCACACGGCGCAGATCGTCGGCAGCACCCACCACGAGGTCCGCATCGGCGCCGAGGATTTCGAGCAGAACTGGAGCCGACTGAGCTGGCATCGCGACGCACCGCTGTCCGAGCCGGCCGACGTCGCGGTGTTCCGCCTCGCCGAACTGGCGCGCCGCGACGTCAAGGTGGTGCTGTCCGGCGAAGGCAGCGACGAACTCTTCGGCGGTTACCCCAAGCACCGCTTCGCCGCCGCGACCCGGCTGGCCGGCGTCCTGCCGTCGCGCCTGTTGCGCCACCTCGAACGCCGGTTGCCCACGGGCCAGGCCAGACTGGGCATCGCACTGCGCACCTTGTCCGAGGCCGGCTACCCGGAACGGCTGCGCGGATGGTTCTCACCGTTCACCGCCGCCGAGCGGACGGAGCTGCTGGGCGGCCCGCCGACCCGGGACGCCCCGCAGGCCTACCGGCTGGGCGGCGGCGACGCCCTGCACCGCATGCTCTACGCCGACCTGCACACCTGGCTTCCCGACAACCTCCTCGAACGCGGTGACCGGATGTCGATGGCGGCGTCGCTGGAGATGCGCCCCCCGTTCCTCGGACTTCCGCTCGTCGAGTTGGCGTTCAGCCTGCCGAGCAACGTCAAGGTGCGTGGTTCCGTCGGCAAGTGGGTGGTCAAGGAGGTCGCCCGGCGCCATCTGCCGAAGGAGATCGTCGACCGGCCGAAGGTCGGCTTCAAGGTCCCGCTCGATCAGTGGTTCCGCGGCAGTCTCCACGACCTGGCCGCCGATCTGTTGACCGACAGGTCGTCCTTCGTCGCCGCCGCGCTCGACCCCCGCGCCGTCCGCGGGCTGCTCGAGTCGCACACCTCCGGGCGGCGCGACGAACAGATGCGGATCTGGACGCTGCTGTCACTGGAGGTGTGGCACCGCGAGCTGGTCAGCCGCCGGACGCTGCCGGAAAACAGCACATCACGTTAATTTCGCGAAAGATCACGGATTCGCCTTCAGATCACCGCGCTGGCAGTGCATAGTCGCCCTTTATTTTCCTGCTGACGCCCCTGACGTCGACAAAGTCACATGCACCGGCTCGACGCGGCGCCCGGATCCGTTGTATGGTGACGACCGAGTTCGTTTGCGGATGTATCTTCAGCAACGTTTTGTCCGCTCCCAACCACCGGCGAAGGCGACAGACCTTGAACCCCAGCTTCAGACTCCGTCTCGAAGAGATCCGGCGTGGCAAATGGGTCATCATCGCTGCGACGGTCATCACCATGCTGTCGACGGCGCTGCCCTCCGTGCTCGCCGATCCGACCTATCTGGCCAAGTCGGCGCTGGTTGTCTCCTCGCCGGACCGGGCCACCGATCAGGACGCACTGCTCGCCGTCGGCTACGCCACCCTGTTCAACGACCCGGCGAACAACGTCCGGCTGCGCGCCATGAAGAACCTCCCGGACGACATCGTGTTCGAGGCCCGCACGGCCGCGGCCAGCCCGATCGTCACCGTCGAGGCGATCGCCGCGGACCCGAAAGAGGCGCAGGACGCCTCCGAGGCGATGGCGGTGGCGCTGCGCGACGACATCAACGCGGTTCGCAAGAAGGAGAACGAACGGCTGATCGCCGATCTGACCCGCCAGCTCAACGAACTGTTCGCTCTGCCCGGCGCGGACGGCGCGCCGAACCTCGGCATCGGACCGCTGCAGGAGCGGATAGGGGACATCCGCTCGGATTCGACCGCCCAGCTGCGCGACCTCCAGCTGCGGGCCGGCGTCATCCGGCAGGCTCCCGACGTCGTGCTCAACGTCGCCCTCGGTGCGGTCGGCGGCCTGCTGCTCGGTGTGCTGATCGTCCTGCTGTACTCCCGCGTTCTCGGCCGGCCGACCGCGACCGAGCTGCAGCAGCGCACCGGCGTCCGTGCGCTGGTCGAGGTGCCCAGCGGCGGCGACCCCGACGGGGACTCGTTGCGCGCCGAGCGGCTGCGCACCCTGGCCAACATCATCCGCCTCGGCGATCAAAACCGTGCGCAGGTCGTGGCGCTGACTGACGTCGCAGGCGCCGGCCGCGCCACCGAACTCGCCGGTGCGATGGCGAATCTCTCGGCGCAGCAGGGTTACCGGACTGTGCTGGTGCACGCCAACGAGGCAACACGACTGGCAGGCCAGGCCGGTTTCACCGATGCGCTGGCCGACCGGCGCACCGTGCGTTCCCTGCTCGTCGACGGGGCGGCCGAGACGTTGCGCATCATGCCCAGCGGCAGCGAGATCACCGACCGGTACGCCACGGTGACCAGGGAACGGGTCGCGGCGGTGCTCGACGAACTGCGCTCCGATGCCGATGCGGTGTTCGTCGCGGCGCCTGCGATCGACGAGAGCTCCGAGACACAGGTGGTGTGCGCCGCCGCCGATGCCACCATCCTGGTGGTCAGCGGCCAGTACTCCCGCTCCCGCGACGTCTCCGCCGCGGCCGAGACGCTGGCCCAGTCACACGTCACTCTGCTGGGTGCGGTCGTCGTCGACGGTGAGGTGGCCGGCCGTCCGGTCGCCGTCCCGGCCGGCTCTCCGCGGACGTAGAACCTCCATGGCGACAGCACCGACTCAGGTGCGTGGGGTTGCCCGGCGCCGGTCTCGATGGCCCGCGGCTGTGGCGATCATCTGCGGAACGGTTCTCATGGCGTCCGGCCTGTTCTTCGGCGCACAGGCCGGGACCTTCCTGTTCGCCGGCGTGGTGGCGTTCACGCTGGGCGTGTGGGGGCTGAGCGACCCGGTGGTGGCGACGATCTTCCTGCTGGCGGCGATGTTCCTCCGCTCGGCTCTGTTGCCGCAGTTCGGCGGCGCCCCGTTCCTGTTGGCGCTGGCCGTGCTGGTGGCCGCAACGGCGTGGTGGATCAGCCGCTCGGACATCACCTTCCGGTTCGGAGCGGTCGAATGGGCGATGGCCGGATTCGTGGCCTGGAACGTCTGCTCGGCCCTGCTCCCGCACAAGTACGGACCCGGTGACCAGTTCACGCTCGACGCGCGCTCGGTGCCGCACTTCATCCTGATCCCGACGGTCATCCCGTTCGTCGCCTACATCGTCGGACGCGTCGTCTTCACGCGGGCATCGGCGGTGCGGGCGGCCATGTGGGCGCTGATGGCGTTCGCGGCGTACTCCGCGGTCGTGAGTGTCCTGCAGTTCACCGGTCCTTCCGAGCTGATCTGGCCTCGCCACGTCGCCGAAGCACCCGAATGGGCGGGCCGTGCGGTCGGTGTGGTGAACCAGCCGGTCGCCAACGGGATGGTGCTCGCACTCGGCATCGCGATCGCGGCGCTGCTGATCAGCCGGCGGTCCGAACCCACCTGGTCGCGGTGGCTGGCGCTGGCGGTCGGTTTGGGCTGCGGCTGCGCGCTCTACCTCACCTACACCAGGGCCGCCTGGCTCAGCGGCCTGCTCGTGCTCGTCATCGGCGCCGTTCTCGCCAAGGGGTATCGCGGCGGATTCATCGCCGTGCTCGGAGTCATCGGGGCTCTCGCCGTGGTGAATTGGGCGACCCTGACCAGTGCCGACCGCTCGGCCGGAGGCGTCGGTTCCACCCAGGAGGTGGATGACCGGCTGAACACCATCGCCACTGCGCTGTGGGCCGCCGAGCAGAAGCCGATCGTCGGGTGGGGGGTCAGCCGATTCTGGTCGGTCAACACCTACCACCACCAGCAGTGGTCGACCGACACCCCGTGGATCCGCGGCTACGCGATCCCGGCCCATCAGAACGAACTGGGGATCCTGGCCGAACTCGGCGTCATCGGACTCGGCCTGTGGCTGGCGGTGCTGGTTCTGATCGCACACCGCCTGTGGAATGCCTACCGCACGCTGCCCGCCGGCGATCTGTGCGGCAAACCGCTTGCGGTGGTCGCCATCTCGGCGTTCACGATCCTGGTGTGCACCGGCATCACCGTCGACCTGCGATTCTTCGACTTCCCGCTGATGGCGGTGTTCCTGGTGGCCGGCATCGCCGCAGGATGGGCGGAGCGGCACCGTGCCGGGTGAGCGCCGGGCGGTGTGGGCCGGCACCGCCGCTCCAGGGGGAATCGCCACCTACATGCGGGTCATGCAGCGCACGCCGCTGTGGGAGGACTGGAATGTCACGCTGGTCATCACTCACCAGGAGGGCCCACCGTTCACCAAGATCGCGGTCTTCGCCTGGGCGCTGGTGCAATTCGGCTACACACTCGTACGCCGCAGACCCGAGGTGGTGCACCTGCACGCCGCCTCGGACACCAGCCTGCTGCGCAAGGGGATCCTTCTGGTGATCGGCCGCCTTGCCCGGGTGCCGGTGATCCTGCACATCCACGGCAGCAACTTCTTCGACTACTACAACGAATCACCGCCGCGCCGGCAGCGGTTGATCCGGGCGATGCTGCAGCGCTCAGCGGCGGTCGTCGCACTCGGTGACACCTGGTTGCAGCGGCTGCGGTCCGTCGCACCGTCGGCGCGCGTCGAGGCGATCCCCAACGCGGTTCTGCCGCAACGCTGGATCACCGGCCCCGCCCCCGGCGAACCGGTCCATGTCGTGTTCCTGGGGCGGATCGGCGACCGGAAGGGCACGCTGCGGCTGCTCGACGCGTGGCAGCAGGTGTCCCACCTCGGCTGCCGGCTCACCATCGCCGGTGACGGCGACGTGGACGGCGCGCGGGAGCGGGTGCGAGCGCTCGGGGTCGAGGACACCGTGACGGTGCGGGGGTGGCTCGACGAACAGCAGGCCGGCGAATTGCTCGATGCGGCGCATGTGTTCGTGCTGCCGTCGCGCAACGAGGGCCAGCCGATGGCGGTGCTCGAGGCGATGTCGCGGGGTCTCTGCGTGATCGCCGGCGACGTCGGCGGCATCCCGGACATGATCGGCGGCGGCTGCGGGCTGCTGGTCGACCCCGACGACATCCACGGCATCGCCGAGGCCCTACGGGTGGCCGTCACCGATCCCGTTGCGCGGGTGACCTATGGCGCCGCCGCGTACGCCCGGGTGGGCGAGCAGTTCGACGTGCGGGCGGTCGCCCGCCGGCTCGACACGCTGTACCGCGAGGTGTGCCGATGAGTGACAACGTGATCCGGCCGCTGTTCATCGTGCCGGACCTTCGCATCGGTGGGGCCGAGCGGCATCTGGTCACGCTCGTCACCCGGATGGACGCCACCAGGTTCCGCCCCGAGGTGCTGTGCATCGGCGAGGAGGGCGAGTTCTTCTCGGCGCTCACCGACGCGGGGATCCCGGCACACGCGATGCGGCTGCCGAAACGGCATGCGCTGCAGGCACTGCGGGGCCTCGTCGAAACGATGCGGCGCATGAGACCCGACGTGGTGGTGTTGCGCGGATACAACGCCGAGGCGCTGGGCCGCATCGCCGCCCGCATCGCCGGGGTGAAGCACGCCGTCCTGTGGGTGCACAACATCGGCGACGCCGAGCCGCGGGGCAGGGCGCGCAGGCTCACCGACCGCATCCTCGACCGGTGGACCGACCGCTACTTCGGCGTCGCCGAGGCACAACGGTCCTACCTCACCGACGACCTCGGCTATCCCGCCGACCGCGTCCGCATCATCCACAACGGAGTCGACCCGGCGCAGTTCGGCACCGGCACCGACCGGCGGGTGCTCACCGGCCTCGGGATCGCACCCGGCGCACCGGTCGCCGGCGTCGTCGCCGCGCTGCGCCCGGAGAAGGACCACGTCACCTTCCTGCACGCCGCCCGGCGGGTGGTGGACGCCCGCCCCGGCGCGCAGTTCCTCGTCATCGGCGACGGCCCCGCTCGCCCTGGGCTCGAAACGCTCTGCGCCACCCTTGGTCTCGCTGACAACGTGCACTTCACCGGCGCTCGCCGCGACATCGACCGGTTACTGCAGGCCGTCGACGTGTTCGTGCTGAGCTCACGCACCGTCGAGTGCTTCCCGGTGTCGCTGCTGGAGGCCATGGCCTGCGCCAGGCCGGCCGTGTGCACCGACGTGGGCGGCGTCGCCGAGATGCTCGTCGACGGAGTGACCGGTCATCTCGTGCCCCCCGGCGACCCCGGGCAACTGGCCGGCCGGCTGGAGCAGCTGTTCGCCGACCCGGCCGCCGCACGTCGGATGGGCCTGGCGGGCCGGGCCCGCGTCGAAGCGATGTTCAGCCTCGACCGCAGCGTCGCTGCCGCCGAGGACGCGATCGAAGAGGTGTGTGCGACCTCCGCACACGCGCAGATGGAAGTGGGCAGATGAGGCAGCGCAAGTGAGCAGGCACATCGTCGTCCTGGTGGAGAACCTCTCCGTGCCGTTCGACCGTCGGGTGTGGCAGGAGAGCCGGGCGCTGGTGGACGCAGGTTTCCGGGTGACGGTGATCTGCCCGGCGGGCGTCGACCGCGACCGGGAACCGGAGGCGGTGATCGACGGTGTCCGCATCCTGCGGTACCCGTTGCGGCCCGCGACGGGCGGCCCACTGGGATACCTGCGTGAATACGGGCTAGCGCTGTGGCACACCGCGCGACTGGCCCTTCGGGTCCGCAGGGCCGGGCCGATCGACGTGGTGCACGCATGCAACCCGCCCGATCTGCTGTTCCTCGTCGCGCTGATGCTCCGCCCCGGCGGCACCCGCTTCGTCTTCGACCACCACGACCTCGTCCCCGAGCTGTTCCAGTCGCGGTTCCCCGGTGGCGGCCGTCCGCTGTACTGGCTGACCCGTCTTCTCGAGCGGCTCACCTTCGCCGCGGCCGACTCGGTCATCTCGACCAACGAGAGCTACCGCCGGGTGGCCATCCAGCGCGGCGGGATGGCGCCCGACCGGGTGACCGTGGTGCGTAGCGCGCCTGACCTGAGCCGGTTCGTCCCACGCGAACCGGACCCGGAGCTACGCCGCGGCAAGCGGTACCTGCTGGCATATCTCGGCGTGATGGGCCCGCAGGACGGCGTCGACTACGCGCTGCGGGCGCTGCGGATACTGCGTGACGATCTGGGCCGCGACGACGTGCACTGCGTGTTCATGGGCGCCGGCGACGCCTACGACGACATGGTCGCGCTCAGCCGGCGGCTCGGGATCGACGACATGGTCGAGTTCCCCGGCCGGGTCCCCGACGAGTTCGTGCAACGGTGCCTGTCCACCGCCGACGTCTGCCTGTCGCCCGATCCGCTCAACCCGCTCAACGACGTGTCCACGATGAACAAGGTCGTGGAGTACATGGCGATGGGCAGGCCGATCGTGTCGTTCGAGTTGCGTGAGGCCCAGGTGTCCGCGGGCGACGCGGCCGTCTACGTGCCCGCCAACGACGAAGCCGCGTTCGCCAAGGCGACCGACGACCTGCTCGGCGACCCCGAGCGGCGCGCCAGGATGGGCGCGTTCGGGCGGCGCCGGGTCGAGCAGGACCTCTCCTGGGCCGTCTCCCGCCGGACGCTCGTCCGGTTCTACAACCGCCTGCTCGACCGGGGAGTCAGCTGACCTCCACTGCTCGACAGGTCGTGCGCACCCGGCAGAACCGTTGCCTCGACACGATCTTTTCGGCATCCGTTGCAAGATTCGCCAGCCCTGCATTTTGTTACTGCTGATTGCTACATAGAAGGGGATTCACATGGGCAAACAACGTACGTGTGGACATCTATTCGTCATGCCTTATTATTTGCCATATGTCGACGACTCGTGCCGGCGCCACAGCTCGGACAACTCTGGTGAGTGACATCGTGACCAAGCTGTACGAGGAACCGGACGCCGACACGTCGGCCCCGGTCAGCGTCTTCGGACTGGGATACGTCGGCTGCGTGAGCGCGGTGTGCCTCGCGGCGCGCGGCCACCGCGTCGTCGGTGTCGACGTCAACGCCGACAAGGTGGCCGCCCTGCGCGGCGGCCAGGCGCCCATCGTCGAGGCGCTGATCGGCGAGCTGACCGCCTCGGTCGTCGCCAGCGGCGCGCTCACCGTCACGACCGACGCCGCCACCGCCGTCGCACAGTCGGAGATCTCCCTGATCTGCGTGGGAACGCCGTCGGGAGCCGGCGGCCGGCTCTCGACCGCGCACCTCGAGAACGTCGCCGACGAGATCGGCGCGGCCCTGGCCGTCAAGGACACCTGGCACGTTGTCGTGTTCCGCAGCACGATGGTGCCCGGCACCTGCGAGAACCTGCTCATCCCCCGGCTCGAGGCCGCCTCCGGCAAGCGCGCGGGCATCGACTTCGGCGTGTGCCTGAACCCGGAGTTCCTCCGCGAGGGAACCAGCGTCCGCGACTTCATGGACCCGCCCAAAACCGTGGTGGGACAGAGTGATCAGCGTAGCGGGGACATCGTGATGGAGCTCTACCGCGGGCTGCCCGGCCCGCGCTTCCAGGTGCCCGTGGCGGTCGCGGAGATGACCAAGTACGTCGACAATTCCTTCCACGCGCTGAAGGTGGGCTTCGCCAACGAGATCGGCGCCATCTGCGCGGCGCTCGATCTGGACTCCCACGAGGTCATGGACGTGTTCCTCGCCGACACCAAGCTCAACCTCAGTGCCGCCTACCTGCGTCCCGGCTTCGCCTTCGGCGGCTCCTGTCTTCCGAAGGACGTCCGCGCCCTCACCCATACCGCCCGCCGCCACGACGTCGACACGCCCTTGCTGTCGAACCTGCTGACATCCAACGAGACCCATCTGCGCCGGGCCGTCGACATGGTGATCGCCCACGGCAGGCGCAGGATCGGCATCTTCGGCCTGTCCTTCAAGGCCGGCACCGACGACCTGCGCGAGAGTCCGATGGTCGAACTGGCGGAACGCCTGATCGGCAAGGGTTTCGACGTGAAGATCTACGATCCCACCGTCGTGCTCTCCCGGCTCGTCGGCGCCAACCGCGCGTACATCACCCAGCAGTTGCCGCACATCGGCGACCTGCTGACCGACGACGTCGACGTCGTCCTGGACCACGGTGAGGTGCTGATCGCGGGATCGCGCTCCCCGGAGGTCGTCACGGCGGTGGACCGGGCCGGCGACAAGCGGCTGGTCATCGATCTGGTGCGACTGCCGGGCGCCGAACGGCGCCGGGCAGGCGCCGGCTACGAGGGAATCGGTTGGTGACCACGCCACGTCCCTTCATCAGCTTCCTCACCACCGCATACCGCACCGAGGAGCTGATCGGCGAGACCATCGAGTCGGTGCTCGCCCAGACCCGCGGCGACTGGGAGCTCGTCGTCGTCGACAACGGGAACTCCGACGAGATGGCGCGGATCGTCGGCGCTTACACGTCTGACCCACGAATCACGTTGCTCCGCAAGGTGAACGAGGGAATCCGCAGCGGAGTGAGCGCCGCCGCGGCGGCCGCCACCGGCCGCTATCTGTCCGTGCTCAACAGCGACGACATCCTGCACCCGGAGTTCTGCGCCCGGGTCGGGCTGCTCATCGACGCCGATCCCGGCATCGACGCGGTCGGCTGCGACGCCGAACTGTTCCACGATCCCGACGACGGCACGCCGCCGAGCGGCTGGTACGACACCATCGGATGGCGTTCGGTGCCCCCACCGTCGCAGCCCGTCTCCCTCGCCGAGATGCTCGACGACGGCGTTCCGCAGTACGTCGGGGTGTTCCGCCGGGAACGGTGGGATGCCCACGGCTCCAACGATCCTGCGGTCGTCGACGTCGAACCGGATCTCGACCTGTGGCTGCGGCTGGCCGCCGCGGGCGACGACGTGCGCATGCTGCCCGACCGCCTCGTCCGGATCCGGGTACACCCGAACTCTGAGTCGAACAACCCCGCGGGCATCGAGGCGTTCGAGCAGCGCTATGTGCAGACCTTCCTCGCGGTGGCGCGCTACCACCCGCGCAGTGAGTCCGAGATCGCAGGCAGCCGGGTCGTCCGGAGACTGCGGTACCGCCAGGGCATGCGGCGATCCCGGGTCGCCCTGCTGCACGACGACGTCCCGGCCGCCCGCAGCGCGGCGCGTGAAGCACTGCGCCAGTGCCCCACCCCGGCGTCCGCCTTCCGCGCCGCCGCCGTCGTCGCGGCGCTGTCGGTGAGTCCCGAGGCGTTGCGGGCGATCCGCCCCGCGAAGAACCGGGTCCAGAACGTCGTCGCCCGCCGTCGGCGCCGTCCGGCGGACAGTGCGCCACGATGACACTCACCGAGCCCGGCGTCCCCGCCGGCGGGATCGGCCGCGCCGTCAAACGCGGCGCCGCGATGGCCGGCGGGGCGGTGATCCTCGTCCAGTTCGTCTCGATCGCGCAGACGCTGGCCCTCGGCCGGTTGCTTGGCCCGGAACTGGTCGGCCTCTACACCGCGGGCGCCGTGCTCGTCAGCTTCGTCATGACCGTGGCCCAGGGCGCCCTGTCGCAGGCACTGATCCACCGGGAGCACGACATCGAGGACGCCGCCAACACCGTCATGGTGGTCACCGCCTGTACCGGACTGCTGTTCACCCTGGCGAGCCTGGCCGCGGCGCCGTTGCTCGGTGAGGTGTTCAACGACCACCGGGTGGCGCTGGTCGCCGCCGCGGTGCCCGGTGTGATGCTGCTGCACTCCCTCACGATCGTCCCGGACGCGTTGATGCAGCGCGCATTCCGGTTCGCCCCGCGGATGATCATCGCCCCCGCGGTGTCCATCGCCTTCGCCGCGACGGCCGTCGTCCTCGCGCTGCGCGGACTCGGCGTCTGGTCGATGGTGATCGGCCACTACGTGTCGATGGTGGTGTGGGTGGTGCTCAGCTGGTCGCTGGCGCGCTGGCGGCCGTTCCGTGGGCGCTTCGACTTCCGGCTGTGGCGGGAGATGGGCAGGTTCTCACTGCCGCTGGCGTTCGACAATCTCGCCGAGCGCCTCCGTGAGCTGCTGGAGCAGCTGATCATCGGTCGCGCGCTCGGCACCACCAACCTCGGTCAGTTCCGCTATGCGTTCCGGATCGGCTCCATTCCCACCATCGGCATCGTGCAGGGCGCTTCCTACGTGCTGTTCCCCGCGTTCGCGAAGATCGCCGGCGACGCCGAACGGTTCCGGGCGGCGTTCCTGCGCGCGTTGAGCTGGCTGTGGCTGGCCGCGCTGCCGGTGTGCGCGCTGATGCTCGTCGTCGGCGAGCCCGTCGTGGTGCTGCTGCTCGGTCAGGAGTGGCGGCCCGCGGGGACGGCCACCCAGGCGCTCGCCGGGATGGGGCTCGGCATCGCGCTGGCCACCGTCGGCGCCGAGGCGGCCAAGGGCGCAGGGCGCTCATCGCTGCTCACCTGGCAGGCCGTGCTGCAACTGGTGCTCGGACTGTCACTCGTGGTGCTGCTCGTCCCGTACGGACTGGTCGGTGTCGGCATCGCGATCTCCTCGACCCAACTGGTGATCGGCGTGGTCGCGATCATCTCCGTCCGGTCGGTCGTCGGGGTGTCGTTCCGCGACATCGGTGCGGCACTGGCCCCTGCCACCGCCGCGGCGGTGCTGGCGCTCGCCGCTGCGGCGCCGCTGCGGCTGACCTTGCTCGACGGCGACAGCCACGGCGTCCTGCATGTCGTTGCGGTGGTGTGCGGCATCGTCGCCGCGTTCCTCGCCGTCTACCTGGTCACCGTGCGCGTCCTCGACCCTGAGAAATTCCGCGCCGTCGGCCGCGTACTCGCCCGGCGCAAGGGCGCGGGAGTCACGTCATGAGGATCCTGATGGTCGGCACGTACCCGGTGGAGCCGGGCGTGGTCAACGGCGGGATCGAGTCCGTCACGAGCACACTGGTGCCCGCGCTGGCCGCCCGCGACGACGTCGAGAGCGTCACGGTGCTTAGCCTCCACAACAGCACCGCCCCCAGCGCGTACCGGCGCGAGGGACCGAAGGTGGAGGTGCACCACATGCGCGGGCAGCGCAGGCTGCGCAGGCTCACCGGGTCGTTCCTCGACGTCCGTCGCGCCCGGCAACTGGCCGCCGCGATCCGTCCCGATGTGGTGCACGGACAGGAGATCGGCTTCAACGGCGACATCGCGACCCGGTGCAGCGACTCCGCGGTGGTGACGGTGCACGGCCTGGTACACCGCGAGATCCGGATGGGCGCAGGCGCGGGCTGGCGCGACCGGCTGCGGGTGTGGACGACCGACCGCCTGGTCGCCCGCGTGCTGCAGCGGGCGAAGATCGTCATCTCGATCTCCGATTACGACCGCAGCGAACTCGCGTTCATGATCCACGGCAGACAGGTCGCGATCGCCAATCCCACTGCGGCGGAGTACTTCGCGCTGGCGCCGTCGCGGGCCACCACGCAGCGGCTGCTGTTCGCCGGCGTGCTGACCCCGCGCAAGGACGTGCTCGGACTCGTCAACGCGTTCGCCCAAGCCCACCGGGGCCGGCCGGCGGCACGACTGGTCATCGTCGGCCCCCAGCCCGACCCGCAGTACGCCCGGGCCGTGCGCGACCGGGTGGACGCGCTCGGCCTCACCGGCTACGTGAACATCGTCGGGCTGGTCGACAACGACCGTCTGCGTGCCGAGATCGCCGCCGCGCGTGCGGTCGTGCTGTTCTCCCGCGAGGAGACCGCACCGACGATCATCGCCCAGGCGATGGCGGCCGGTAAGCCGGTGATCGCGTCCCGGGTCGGCGGCGTGGCGGGCATGGTGGCCGACGGCGTCACCGGGTTCGTGGTGCCCGCCGGCGACGAGCTGGAGCTGGCCGACCGCATGGGCGAGTTGCTCGACGATCAGCCACGCTGTCTCGACATGGGCTCCGCCGCACATGAAGTGGCCGTCGAGCGGTTCTCGCCGGACGCCGTCGCGGAGCGCACGGTCACCGCCTACCGCAGCGCCGCCGGCCTGCCCTCACCCGATACCGCCCACACGAGGAGACCCTGACCATGACCTTCGACTGGACCGGCCGGTCCGTCCTGGTGACCGGCGGCGCCGGCTTCATCGGATCGCACCTCGTCGAACTGCTCGTCGACGCCGGCGCCGACGTGACGGTGGTAGATCTGCTGTGCTCGGGCTCGGCGGCCAACCTGGCCGCCGTCGCGGATCGGATCACGTTGCACGAAGCCGACATCCGCGAGCTGGACTGGCGGGAACACCTGGCGGCCGACGTCATCTTCCACTTCGCGGCCAATGCATACGTGCCGCCGTCGGTGGAGTCGCCGTCGTTCGACTACGAGACGAACTTCGCGGCCACCTTCCGGCTGCTCGAGACCCTGCGCGAGGCGAAGTGGCCGGGACGGCTGGTGTTCGCGTCGTCGGCAGCGGTGTACGGCAACGCCGTTCGGGTGCCCATCGCCGAGACCGACCCGACGGTGCCCATCTCGCCCTACGGCGTCGGCAAGCTGTCGGCGGAGCGCTATCTCAATGTCTACGCCCAGCTGTACGGCCTCCGGATGGCCGCGGTGCGCTTCTTCTCCGCCTATGGCCCCCGGCAGCGCAAGCAGGTGGTGTTCGACCTGCTGTCGAAACTGGACCACGACCGCACACAGCTGCCGATCCACGGCGACGGCACCCAGGTCCGCGACTTCCTCTACGTCCTCGACGCCGCACGATCGGCCATGGTGGTCGCCGCCGACGGTGAGCTCACCGGTGAGGTGTACAACGTCGGCGCCGGCCGTGAGTACACCATCGACACGCTCGCGAAGTCGCTGTGCGCCCTGCTCGGTCTGAGTCCCGAGTTCCGCTACACCGGGGTCAACAGGCCGGGCGATCCGGAGAAGCTCGTGGTCGACATCGGCAGGCTGGAGAGTCTGGGGTATCGACCGGAGTTCGAACTCGACGACGGCCTGGCCGAAGTCGTTCGCTGGTACGACGAGGTGACGGGGGCCCGGTGGTGACGACGTCCGCTACAGCGGCTGCAGACCCGATTCGGTTGTCGCCGCGGAGAATCCATCATGATAGACCGCACCGGGCGCGGTGATCGCCGGATCGCGGTAGTAGCCCTGCTTGTAGTAGATACCGCCGCCACCGGGCATCAGCGTCCGCACCATGCACCGTGTCTGGCCGTTGCACGGCTCCGCGGTGAAGGTCTGCGGCGCCCCGTCCACCCAGAGCTCGACGAATCCCACGTCGTCGCGCGCGGACCACTTGATGTGCAGCTTCACGTCCGTCCACGCTCCGCGGGTCACCGGTGCGCTCCACGGCGTGTAGGTGGGTCCCGGCTCACCCGGCGCATTCCAGGTCGACAGCACGACGCCCCATCGATCCGAGGCGACGTTCACGGGTCCGGCGTTGATCGCCACCGGCGGCGACCCGTCGAGATCGGCATGCCACTGCCCCAGCACCGTCCAACCCTGATCGGCCGGGAACGCGGCATCGGGCATGGTGCTCCACTGGTACCAGCGCTCGTCGCCTTCCACGGCCGAGCTGGCGTCGTCGCCGCTGACCTCGGCGCGGTGGCCGCAGCACGGTCCGGCCGCCCGATCGCCCGGCCGAAGTTCGAAGCGCGCCGCGTACCGGCCCTGCCGCACGACGTCGCTCTGCACCCGCATGTTGCGGTCACCGAGGGCCGCTCCTGCACACGTTGCGCTGCCCACGGCGGGGTCCTGACAGATCGGCCACTGATCGAAGTTCCCCGTCTCGTAGTCGCCGACGAAGGTGGTCGACGCGGCAGGCGCCCGGCCACCGAACACGAGCACCGACGCGGCGACCGCCACCACCACGGTGACGACGCCGACGCCGAGGCGCAAGCCAAACTTCCGCTGCCTCAAGGAATTCACTCCTCGAGACTACCAGCCGGCCCCATCGGCGGCCTGGTGGACAGCAACGCAGCGCAGACCCCCGAAGGTGGTGAATTTTGTTTGTTTTTCAGGCGGTCCGTGCCGCACACCGCGGTTCTGGTAAACATTGCGACATGAAGCAGTCGATCGCCGGACTCGGTGTGCTGGCCCTCGTCGTCACCGGCTGCGTGAAGGAGGAGGGCGTCGTGCTCCCTCCACGCTCCGAGCCGGTCGCCACGTCGTCGAGCGTCACCTCGTCGGCACCCGCCGCGGACCCGTCGCGGCCGCAACCGCTGGGCACCAAGCTCGACCTCGGGAAGTCCGGCGCACCACTCGAGGTGACGGCGGACGAGATCAACCAGAACAGCGCTCCGACCATCATGCCGCCGGGTGGCGGCCACTGGGCGAGCGTGCGGGTCGAAACCTGCGCCAAGAAGGACGCTTCCGGCCCGCTGACCGTCGGTTCCTCGGAGTGGTCGGCCGCCGACGCCGCGGGCGTGGTCTACAACGCCAGCACCCTGACCGAGGTCGGCTTTCCCGACGGCCAGTTCCCCACCGCGGCCACGATCGCGCCGGGGGACTGTGCCCGGGGCTGGTTGATGTTCCCGGCCGGCTTCCGCGCGATGCTCACCACGGTCACGTACACGCTCAACAGTGCGACCAAGGCGACGTGGACGGCGCCCGTTCAGTAGGCGCCGGTGGCCCGGAAGATTGCGTTCGCGGTCTTCATCGCGATCGCGAGATCGCCGAGCATCGACCAGTTCTCGACATAGGACAGGTCGAGCCGGACGGAATCTTCCCACGACAGGTCCGATCGTCCGCTCACCTGCCACAGCCCGGTGATCCCTGGCCGCACCAGCAGCCGGCGCCGGACGTGGTCGTCGTAGGCCTCGACCTCCGTGCGCAGCGGGGGCCGGGGGCCGACGACGCTCATCTCACCGGTGAGGACGTTGATGAATTGCGGTAGCTCGTCGAGGCTGTACCGGCGCAGGAACCGCCCCACGGAGGTGACGCGCGGGTCGCGCCGGATCTTGAAGAGCATCGCGCCGCCCTCGTTGAGGTGGGCGATGTCGGCCAGCCGGCGGTCCGCGTCGATGACCATGCTGCGGAACTTGATCATCTGGAAGGGCTTGCCGTCGATGCCGATTCGTTCGGACCGGTACAGCACCGGTCCGCGGCTGCCGGCCTTGACCGCCAGGGCCGCCGCGAGCAGCACCGGCGAGGTGAGCAGCAGCACCATCAGCGCGAAACCGACGTCGAAGGCCCGCTTCTGGAACCGCTTTGCACCGTCGTAGCGCGGCTTGTCGACGTGCAGCAGCGGCTGACCCCCTACGAGGCGGACGGTGAGGCGCGGACTCGCCACATCGGCCATGCCGGGCGAGACCACCAGGTCGACGTCGAGTTTCTCGAGTTGCCAGGACAAATCGCGGATTTCGTCGGCGTCGAGGTGCCCGGAGGTCAGCACGACGGTGTCGGCGCCGGACATGGCGACCGCCGTGGCGATGTCGCTGTCGTACGGGTAGGCGGGCACCGGGCCACTCGGCGAGAGGTCCAGGCTCTGCCGGGCCATCAGGCCGGGCACGCACACCGCGACGAGGCGGTATCCGTCGCCGGGGGCTCGGGCAAGCGACTTCGCCAGCGCCCGCACCGATTCCGGCCGGCCCACCGCGAGGACGGTGTGCATGAAGGCCCCACGTCGCCGGTGGCGCACCACGAATCGGCGTGACAGCCATCGGCTCATCGTGAGCGCGAGCAGTCCGAGGGGGAAGGCGATGGCGAGGTAGCCGCGTGCGATCTCGATGCGCAGCAGGATCGACGCGACGGCGATGACGCCGAAGACCGACAGCGTGGCCATCCACACCCGGCGGTACTCCTCGATGCCACTGCCCAGGATCTGCGTCGACCGGGTGCGGTGCACGGTCAGCGCCGCGATCCACAGGGCGGCGATCGAGGCCGACACCAGGATGTAGTCGATGGAACCGAGGCCCACCAGGCTGGTGGCGGTGAGATCGCCGAACCGCAGCACCTGGGCCAGCGCGACGACACCGATCACGATCACCGCGTCCGACGACATCAGCCAGCGGGCGTAGTGCACCTGCCATTGACGCAGGCCGGGCCACGCGGCCGCCGTGGTGGTCGGGGCTACGGAGTCAGACGTCGTGGTCTGAAAACTCATCGGCCAGAATCGCCTTTTCTATTCGCCACTCGCAATACTGGCTAATAGTTACACAGGCTGACTTGCCTGCCAACCAACGACACCGTCATGTTACCTATGTCACTCCGATTCGACGCCTCCGTCATTTGCGCCGCGGCATGTCAGCCGCCGGATGACCCGAACTGACGCCCGTGAAAGCGCTGATCAGCGGCAGGGGGTGGATTGCGGAGTCAAGCAATCCACATCGTGGGACGGGGCGGACCGGGCAGCGCTGTGACCACGAAACTTGTCACAGCGATGCAGATCTAGCAAACGAAGTGATCGTCGCCATAGCGCGCGGCGGCCGCTGCCGGCCGACCACGAGCGCGGTGGGGACGTCGCCGACGCAGAACGTGCCGATAGCATCGACACCCATGACGAGCGTTACCGAGCCTTCCCAGACACCCACGGACGGGTCAGCCGGGCACGAGCCGGATATCCACACCACCGCGGGCAAGCTGGCCGATCTGAAGAAACGCGCCGAGGAGACGTTGCATCCCGTCGGGGAGGCAGCCATCGAGAAGGTGCACGCCAAGGGCAAGCTCACCGCCAGGGAGCGGATTCTCGCCCTGCTGGACGAGGACTCCTTCGTCGAACTCGACGCGCTCGCCAAGCACCGCAGCACCAACTTCGGCCTGCAGCAGAACCGGCCGGTCGGCGACGGCGTGGTGACCGGCTACGGCACGGTCGACGGCCGCGACGTGTGCGTCTTCAGCCAGGACGCCACCGTGTTCGGCGGCAGCCTCGGCGAGGTCTACGGCGAGAAGATCGTCAAGGTGCAGGAGCTGGCGATCAAGACCGGTCGCCCGCTGATCGGCATCAACGACGGCGCCGGGGCGCGCATCCAGGAAGGCGTCGTCTCGCTCGGCCTGTACAGCAAGATCTTCCACAACAACATCAAGGCCTCCGGGGTGATCCCGCAGATCTCGCTGATCATGGGCGCCGCCGCGGGCGGGCACGTCTACTCCCCCGCGCTGACCGACTTCGTCATCATGGTCGACCAGACCAGCCAGATGTTCATCACCGGACCGGACGTCATCAAGACCGTCACCGGCGAGGAGGTGACGATGGAGGAGCTCGGCGGGGCGCACACCCACATGGCCAAGTCCGGGCTCGCGCACTACGTCGCCTCCGGTGAGCAGGACGCGTTCGACTATGTCCGCGATCTGCTGTCGTACCTGCCGCCGAACAACTACGCCGACCCGCCGCGGTACCCGTCGCCCAACCCCTCGGGCCCCATCGAGGAGACCCTCACCGACGAGGACCTCGAACTCGACACGCTGATCCCGGATTCGCCGAACCAGCCGTACGACATGCACGAGGTGATCACCCGGATCCTGGACGAGGACGAGTTCCTCGAGGTGCAGTCCGGCTACGCGACGAACATCATCGTCGGGTTCGGCCGGGTGGACGGCCGCCCGGTCGGCATCGTCGCCAACCAGCCCACCCAGTTCGCCGGCTGCCTGGACATCAACGCATCGGAGAAGGCCGCACGGTTCATCCGCACCTGCGACTGCTTCAACATTCCGATCATCATGCTGGTGGACGTGCCGGGCTTCCTGCCGGGAACCGACCAGGAGTACAACGGCATCATCCGCCGCGGCGCCAAGCTGCTCTACGCCTACGGTGAGGCCACCGTCGCCAAGATCACCGTCATCACCCGCAAGGCCTACGGCGGCGCCTACTGCGTGATGGGGTCCAAGGAGATGGGCGCCGACGTCAACGTCGCGTGGCCGACGGCCCAGATCGCGGTGATGGGCGCCTCCGGCGCGGTCGGGTTCGTCTACCGCCAGCAGCTCAAAGAGGCCGCGAAAGAGGGCAAGGACGTGGACGCCCTGCGGCTGCAGCTGCAGCAGGAGTACGAGGACACGCTGGTGAACCCGTACATCGCCGCCGAGCGCGGTTACGTCGACGCGGTGATCCCGCCGTCGCACACCCGTGGTTACGTCGCCACGGCGCTGCGGCTGCTGGAGCGCAAGATCACCCAGACGCCGCCGCGCAAGCACGGCAACATCCCGCTGTGACGTCCAGGAAGGCGAGGGCATGAACCACGACGCGGACATCACTGAGGTCAGCGATCCCCGGCAGATGACGATCGACCGGCCTGCGCCGGCCGCCCCGGAATTCCATGTCGTCAAGGGCTCCCCGAGCGAGGCCGAGATCGCGGCACTGGTGACCGTGCTCGCCGGCGCTTCGGGCGCCCCGGTCGAGCCGGGCCCCCAGGAGCTGAACCCGTGGGGCCACCCCGTCGACAAGCTGCGCTACCCGGTGTTCAGCTGGCAGCGCGTCACCCTGTTGCAACGGACCCACATGAGGCGCTGATGAGCGCTTGCGCGAAGAACATCGGGCAGTGATGAGCGCTTGCGCGAAGAACATCGGGCGCTGATGAGCGCTTGCGCGAGGAACATCGGGCAGTGACCCGGGTCGTCCTGGGTTCCGCCTCGGTGGGCCGGCTCGGTGTGCTGCGTCAGGCCGGCGTCGACCCGCTCGTCATCGTCTCGGGCGTCGACGAGGACGCGGTGATCGCCTCGCTGGGTCCGGCCGCCGCGCCGGCGGAGGTGGTGTGCGCGCTCGCGGACGCGAAGGCAGCCGACGTGGTGGGCCGGCTTCCCGGGGACGTCGCGGCGGACTGCGTGGTCATCGGATGCGATTCGATGCTCGGCCTCGACGGACGCCTGCACGGTAAG
>NZ_JAUMSQ010000088.1:0-8268 GCF_030519285.1 Mycolicibacterium arseniciresistens | reverse complement strand
TGGGTCCGGCCGCCGCGCCGGCGGAGGTGGTGTGCGCGCTCGCGGACGCGAAGGCAGCCGACGTGGTGGGCCGGCTTCCCGGGGACGTCGCGGCGGACTGCGTGGTCATCGGATGCGATTCGATGCTCGGCCTCGACGGACGCCTGCACGGTAAGCCGGGCACCGCCGACGCCGCCCGCCTGCAGTGGCAGGCGATGGCGGGCCGCGCCGGCGCGCTGCACACCGGCCACGCCGTGCTCCGCGTCCGCGACGGTGCGACAGTCAAGAAGGCCGTCGAATCGCGTTCTACAACAGTGCATTTCGCGACACCGAGCGAGGCCGACCTGGACGCCTACGTCGGTACCGGCGAACCACTGGGCGTGGCAGGCGCGTTCACCCTCGACGGGTACGGCGGGTGGTTCGTCGATCGCATCGAGGGCGACCCGTCGAACGTGATCGGTCTCAGCCTTCCGCTGACCCGCCGGCTGCTCGACCGCGTCGGAATCCCCGTCACCGCACTCTGGTAGCGGTCATCGCTTCGGTTCCGCATCGAGCCGGGGCACGACGTTCCCCGGCTTCGCCGGCGCGAGGATCTCGCCCTTGACGTCGACGATCGCCGAGTCGGTGACGATCGGTGCCGCCGGATCCGGGCGCTTGAAGAACTGTCGCGCAATGCTGAAGCCGGGCTCGGCCACCCGGTCGGCGGTGCACTTGTCGTACGCGCCCTCCGAAGGGGGTCGTTCCGGCGCCCACGCCAAGCCCGGATTCAATTGCAGCGCATTCGTTTCGGTGTTCCGGACCCCGACGCTGTGCAAGCAGTCCCACAGGTCCCTGTCGTCGATGTACTTGCCGCTGGCCGGGAAGGTGTCGCGTGGCGCCAGGTAGTAGAGATCGTAGAACTCGCCCCGCGGCGTCTGCCTCACCGTGTACCCGATGACCGGCAGGGGTCCACGGTTCTCCGGAGGCGGGGCGACGTAGGCGTCGATCGCCGCCTGCCGGTCCGCGCGGGCCTGCTTGTCGGCCTCCTGCTGGGCGATCAGGTTCTTGTAGTCGCTGTCGGCCGACCAGAACATGATCCCGCCGAACACCACGGCCGCGATCACGCCCAGCCCGCCGAGCGCCGTCATCAGGTATGCGGCATCGCTGGGCTCGTTGGCCTCCGGGTTGCGGAACTTCCACGACTCGAACAGCCACCACATCTTCCTGGGCTGCAGCAGCATGAAGAGGCCGATCGGAACGCCGATCAGCATCACGACGATCGCGAAACCCACGGCTACTGCGCTCCGGGGAGGTGCGGCACAGGGTTGCCGGCGGCGGCCGGCGCCAGCACGGTGCCGTCCGGACGGACGACGGCACTGTTGGTGACGATCGACGCGTCCGGCCTGATCGTGCCGACGCGGATGGTCGCGACGCCGGGCGACCAGGCGTCGGTCACGCGGCACGTCGACTCGCCGGCGAGTGTGGCCTTCAGACCCGGCGTCCAGCCCAGGCGCAGATCGGCGGTGATCCGGTCGGTGCCGATGCCGCGGACCTGCCGCATGACCTCACACCCCTGCTCGGTGAAGAAGTTGAAACCGCCGGCCACCGGCGCCGATCCCGCGGGCACGAGGTAGGACAGGTCGAGCATCGTGGCGCCGCCCTGCTCGGCCAGCCGGTACCCGACGATGGGCAGCGCCCCCCGATCCTGCGGGCGTGACGTCAGGCCGGCCCGCGTCGGCGGGGTGCGCTTGGTGGTCGTCGTAGCCGGCCGCGATGGCGCGTCGTCGTCGTTCGAGCCGCCGCTGGTGAAGGCGAGCAGCGCGACGACGACCGATGCGACGATGACGAGGACCCCGGTCAGCGAGGACATCCCGTAGGCGGCCTCGCTGGGTTCGTTGGCCTCGGGGTTCTTGTATTTCCACGACTCGGTGGCCCACCACAGCTTGTCCGGGTTGCGGAACAGCCACACGCCGATCGGTATCCCGATCAGCAGGACGAGGATTCCGAGTGCCACCGGAAAATCGTAAAGTCGCCGGGGGGCCACTCGGCGCAGCAATTACCGGTGCGGCGGTAGGCTCGCTGACGTGCCGCTTCCACCAGATCCCAGCCCCGCGCTACAGGACTACGCCCACCCCGAACGCCTGGTCACCTCCGACTGGCTGGCGAGCAATCTGGGCAGGCCCGGCCTTGCCATCGTCGAGTCCGACGAGGATGTGCTGCTCTACGACACCGGTCACATCCCCGGCGCGGTGAAGATCGACTGGCACACCGATCTCAACGATCCGAACGTGCGCGACTACATCGACGGCGCGCAGTTCGCCGAGCTGATGGACCGCAAGGGGATCGCCCGCGACGACACCGTCGTCATCTACGGCGACAAGAGCAATTGGTGGGCGGCCTACGCGCTGTGGGTGTTCACCCTGTTCGGCCACCCCGACGTCCGGCTCCTCGACGGCGGCCGCGACCTGTGGGTCTCCGACGGCCGCGACACCACGCTCGACGTCCCCAACCGGCGCTCCAGCGGTTATCCCGTCGTCGAACGCGACGACGCGCCGATCCGGGCGTTCAAGGACGACGTGCTGGGCATCCTCGGCGCCCAGCCGCTGATCGATGTCCGGTCACCGGCGGAGTACACCGGTGAACGCACCCACATGCCCGACTACCCGGAGGAAGGCGCCCTGCGCGGCGGGCACATCCCCACCGCCAGGTCGATCCCGTGGGCCAAGGCCGCCGACGACAGCGGACGCTTCCGCAAGCGTGCCGAACTCGAGGACCTGTACGGCTTCCTCCAGCAGGACGACAAGACCATCGTGTACTGCCGCATCGGTGAGCGCTCCAGCCACACGTGGTTCGTACTGACTCACCTGCTCGGACTGCCGGGCGTGCGGAACTACGACGGTTCGTGGACCGAGTGGGGCAACGCCGTGCGCGTGCCCGTCGCCGTCGGGGAAGAGCCCGGCGAGGCGCCGTGACGTCGACCGCCGGGATGCCGGCCGCCCTCGCCGAGGTCGTCTCCGACTTCGCGGAGGTGCAGGGGCAGGACAAGCTGCGGCTCCTGCTGGAGTTCGCCGACGACCTGCCGCCGCTACCGGCCGGGCTCGAGCAGGCCGCGATGGAACCGGTGCCCGAGTGCCAGTCCCCGTTGTTCCTGCATGTCGACGCGAGCGACCGGGAGCACGTCCGGCTGTACTTCAGTGCGCCGGCCGAGGCGCCGACGACCCGCGGCTTCGCCTCGATCCTGGCCACCGGACTCGACGAACTGCCCGCCGAGGAGATTCTCGCCGTGCCTGACGACTTCTACTCTGACCTCGGCCTGGCCGCACTCATCAGCCCGCTGAGGCTGCGCGGCATGTCGGCCATGCTGGCCCGCATCAAGAAGCGGCTGAGAGCCTGACGTCAGTTCGGTGCTTCAGCTAGCTGTAGCACTCTTCGCCGGCTCTGGTGATACCCACCCCGTACCACGCGTCTTCCGACATCGGCTCACCCGCCTCGGGCGATTGCCAGCACACCTTCCAGAACTTCTCGACCAGTTGCTGCTGGTCCGCGCTCTTGATGTTCTGTGTGTTGAGGACCAGATCCGGGTTGCCGGAGGCTGTGATGACCTCGTCCTGGGCCTCGTCGAGTCTCATGTCGACGACATCCGGCATCTCCGGCGGTTCCTGCGCCGTTGCGACCGGCGCAGCGAAACCGCCTGCAGCAACCAGAATCGCCGAGCTGATGGTGACCAGATGTATCCGCTTGATCCGCATGAACTCCCCCTTCGCCCCGCCCGGGAGAGAGATTACAGCAACGGGCGGCCGGCCATCCGGGTTGTTCGTAAGTCGTCATAATCGCGCCGTCACCCGTCGGTGCAGCTACCGGCGGTAGGCGTCAGGTGCGGCTCAGCACTCTTCGCCGGCCCTGACCACACCCACTTCGTAGGATTCGTCTTCGGCAATCGGTTCACCGGCGTCAGGCGACTGCTCACACACCTTCCAGAAGATGGGAACCAATTGCTCCTGCTTCGGTCCTGTGATGTTCGAGGACTCCAGGACCAGCTCCGGGTTGGCGGCGGCTTCGGCGAACTCCGCCTGCGCCTCGTCGAGGGTCATCTCGACCAGATCCGGCATCTCCGCCTCATCCGCTGTGGCGACCGGAATCGCGACGCCACTGGCACCGATCAGAATCATCGACGAGATACCGATGATCTGTAGCGGCTTCCTCCACATGACTTCCCCCTTCGCCCTGCACCAAATCCGTTGTCTCTGCACCGGAAAGGTACCGCGGCGCCCGGCCGCCGGCATCTCGAGAGCACACTTCCGATATTTGCTGCGCCCCCCGGTATCCGCAGCTTGTACACGCGGTGAACGACCGGAATTGCACGCCTACAGACCGGGATTGCGACGCCCCCCTGAACCTACTTGCCAGTAACCGGCACCGCCTCGCCGAGACCTCAGGTGCGGCGCTTAAACTGCCCGGGATAAGTTCTTAAAGACGTTCTTAGAGACGCCAGCGCAAGGCGATCCAACAGGAGGCGAAGTGGCCAGTCACGCCAGCTCGAAGATCACGAAGGTGCTTGTAGCCAACCGCGGCGAGATCGCGGTCCGGGTGATCCGAGCGGCGAAGGACTCCGGGCTGACCAGCGTGGCCGTCTACGCCGAACCAGACGCCGACGCCCCGCACGTCCGGCTCGCCGACGAGGCGTTCGCCCTCGGCGGCCAGACCTCGGCCGAGTCCTACCTGGTCTTCGAGAAGCTGCTCGACGCGGCGCAGAAGTCCGGCGCCAACGCCGTCCACCCCGGCTACGGGTTCCTCAGCGAGAACGCCGACTTCGCCCAGGCCGTGCTGGACGCCGGCCTGATCTGGATCGGCCCCAGCCCGCAGTCCATCCGCGACCTCGGTGACAAGGTCACCGCCCGCCACATCGCCGCCCGCGCGCAGGCCCCGCTGGTGCCGGGCACCTCGGATCCGGTCAAGGACGCCGACGAGGTGGTGGCGTTCGCCAAGGAGTACGGCGTGCCGGTCGCGATCAAGGCGGCGTTCGGCGGCGGCGGCCGCGGCATGAAGGTGGCCCGCACCCTCGAGGAGATCCCCGAGCTGTACGACTCCGCGGTGCGCGAGGCCGTCTCGGCGTTCGGCCGCGGCGAGTGCTTCGTCGAGCGCTACCTGGACAAGCCCCGCCACGTCGAGGCCCAGGTCATCGCCGACACCCACGGCAACGTCGTCGTCGCGGGCACCAGGGATTGCTCGCTGCAGCGCCGCTTCCAGAAGCTCGTCGAGGAGGCTCCCGCCCCCTTCCTCACCGACGCGCAGCGCAAGGAGATCCACGAGTCGGCCAAGCGCATCTGCAAAGAGGCCGGCTACTACGGCGCGGGCACCGTCGAGTACCTGGTCGGCCAGGACGGCCTCATCTCGTTCCTCGAGGTGAACACCCGCCTGCAGGTCGAGCACCCGGTCACCGAGGAGACCTCGGGCATCGACCTGGTCCGCCAGCAGTTCCGGATCGCCAACGGCGACGCGCTCGACATCACCGAGGATCCGACGCCGCGCGGCCACTCGATCGAGTTCCGCATCAACGGCGAGGACGCCGGCCGCGGGTTCCTGCCCGCCCCCGGCCCGGTCAGCAAGTTCGAGGCGCCGCAGGGCCCCGGCATCCGGCTGGACTCCGGCGTGGAGACGGGCTCGGTGATCGGTGGCCAGTTCGACTCGATGCTGGCGAAGCTGATCGTCACCGGCGCAACCCGCCAGGAGGCGCTGGAGCGGTCGCGGCGCGCTCTCGACGAGTTCACCGTCGAAGGTCTGGCCACCGTGATCCCCTTCCATCGCGCCGTGGTGTCCGATCCCGCGTTCATCGGCGACGAGAACGGTTTCACCGTGCACACCCGCTGGATCGAGACCGAGTGGGACAACAAGGTCGAGCCCTTCACCGGCGGCGATCCGATCGAGGAAGAGGACACCATCCCGCGGCAGACCGTCGTGGTCGAGGTCGGCGGTCGACGGCTGGAGGTGTCGCTGCCCGGCGACCTCGCACTGGGCAACGGCGGCTCGGTCGGCGGCGCCAGCGGTGTCGTCAGGACGAAGCCCAAGCCGCGTACGCGCGGCGCGGCCGGTGGCGCTGCCGCCTCGGGCGACTCCGTCACCGCGCCGATGCAGGGCACCGTGGTGAAGGTGGCCGTCGAGGAGGGTCAGCAGGTCTCGGCCGGCGACCTCGTCGTGGTGCTCGAGGCCATGAAGATGGAGAACCCGGTCACCGCGCACAAGGACGGCACGATCACCGGCCTCGCGGTCGAGGCCGGTGCCGCCGTCACGCAGGGCACCGTCCTCGCCGAGATCAAGGACGCCGACGCCGAGTAGCCGTCAGGACCGGATGAACTCCAGCAGGTCGGCATTGATGGTGTCGGCCTGCGTGGTGGGCATGCCGTGCGGGAAGCCCTCATAGGTCTTCAGCGTCGCGTTGGCCAGCAGTTCCGCTGAGCGCGGCCCGGAGTTCTCGTACGGCACGATCTGGTCGTCGTCGCCGTGCATCACGAGCACCGGCAGCTGGATTTTCTTCAGGTCCTCGGTGAAATCCGTCTGCGAGAACGCCACGATCCCGTCGTAGTGGGCCTTCGCGCCGCCCATCATCCCCTGCCGCCACCAGTTGGCGATGATCGCCTCACTCGGCTCGACCCCGTCCCGGTTGAACCCGTAGAACGGACCCGACGGCAGCGCGCGGTAGAACTCCGAGCGGTTGGCCGCGAGCTGGGCCTGCAGGCCGTCGAAGACGTCCTTGGGCAGGCCGCCCGGGTTGGCGTCGGTCTTCACCATCAGCGGCGGGACGGCGCTGATCAGCACGGCCTTCGCCGCGCGGTCCTCACCGTGGCGGGCCAGGTAGTGCGCCACCTCTCCCCCACCAGTCGAATGACCGACGTGCACGGCGTCGCGCAGGTCGAGGTGATCGACGACGGCCTTCAGGTCGTCGGCGTAGTGGTCCATGTCGTGGCCGTCGCCGGTCTGCGTCGAGCGGCCGTGGCCGCGACGGTCGTGGGCGACGACCCGGTAGCCCTGCGCGAGGAAGAACAGCAGCTGGGTGTCCCAGTCGTCAGACGAGAGCGGCCACCCGTGACTGAACACGATCGGCTGGCCCGACCCCCAGTCCTTGAAGTGGATGTCGACACCGTCGTTGCTCGTGATGAAAGGCATCGGCTCATGCTACGCAGCGGACGCGAACGTTACAGTGCGCGGATGGAACCGATCGAGATCAACGCCGGCAGTTGGTATCTGCGCGCTCTGCGGGCCGACGATCGCATCGACGACCGGCCCTCGCTGGCGGAACTGGGCGAGACCGACCAGGACTACGTCGCACGCGCCGCGGCCGGTTGGGCCGCCGACGTCCGCTACACGTGGGCGGTGGCCGAGCCCACCACCGGCGAACTGCTCGCCGAGGTCGCGCTGACGCCGGGCACCGGGTCCGTCTCGCAGCGTGCCCGGCCGGGCCATGCCGAGGCGGCCAGCAGCGCGGCCGACGCCGTGCGACGCTTCGCCGCCTCGCTGGGTGGCTAGTCAGCGCTCGTCGATGTCGCGGCCGGTGGCCAGGTCGACGCACTCCACCGTCACCACGTCGGCGCGCGAGCGCAGGAACGGGCCGGCTCCGCGATCGCCGACGAGACTCTGCAACAGCTGCGGCCAGTATCGGCGGTGCACCACGACGGGGTGACCGGGTCGGCCGTCGTACACCGCGCGCGCCAGGCCCGACCCCGACCCACGTGCGGCGGACAGCACCCGCCGCACCACGTCGGCGCCGACGTCGGGGGTGTCGACGGTGTGCAGCACCGCCAGATCCGCCGACCCGATCGCCGCGATACCCGCCCGCACCGACGCGCTCATGCCGTCCGCCCAGTCGGAGGCGATCACGGCCCGCGCGGGCTGCGGCACCTCCACCAGCGCCGCACCCAGCACCACCACCACGTCGCCGCATCCGCCCTCAGCCAGCGCGGTCACGGCCTTCTGCAGCCATTCACCCTGCGCGGCAGTGACTTTCGGCATCCCGTAGCGGGTGCCGGCTCCGGCGGCCAGCACCACACCCGCGGCATTCGGCATGCGAACAGTGTGAACCTGGCCGATCCTGGAACGGTGGCACCCCCGCCGAGCGCCGGGCTGGCCGAGTTCAACGGTCTGCCCGGCCCACAACGCGTACGACTGCTGACCGGCGTCTGCGCCTCCGCGGTGTGGGCGGAGCAGGTGGCCGCAGGCGCGCCGTACCCCGACGTGGACGCGCTGCTCGACGGCGCCGACCGGGTGCTGGGCGAGCTGCCCGAGGCCGAGATCGACGCGGCGCTGGCCGGGCATCCC
>NZ_JAUMSQ010000087.1:0-20953 GCF_030519285.1 Mycolicibacterium arseniciresistens | reverse complement strand
TGGCGGCCGCGGAGAGCGCCGCCCGGATCAGCTGCTCGTCGGAGCTCACCGATCGAGACGGTCGAGCACGGCCGACAGCTCGTCGGCGAACCCCATCTCCCGGGCGATGCGGCCGAGCTGCTCGTCGGCGTAGAGATCGGTCTCGTCGAGGATCACGCCGAGCACGGCGCCGGGCAGGCCGACATCGGACAGCAGCCCGACATCACCTTCGGAGAACGGGTCGGCGTCGTCGAGATCCTCGGCACTGATGTCGGCGTCCAGCTCCTCGAGCACCTCGGCCGCGATGTCGTAGTCGAGCGCGGCGGTGGCGTCGGACAGCAGCAGGCGGGTACCCGCAGGCGCGGGCCGGACGATCACGAAGAACTCGTCGTCGACGTCGAGCAGCCCGAACACCGCACCCGCGCTGCGCAACTCGCGCAGCTCCGTCTCGGCCGCCGACAGGCTGCGCAGCGCCGCCCGTCGCATGGCCGTGCAGCGCCACTTGCCGTCTTCGCGGACGACGGCCACCCCGAAGCCGTCGGGCGCGTCGACAGCCTGGTTCTGCGCCGGTGCCCGCTGTGCTCCCATGTGGGCCTACGCTAGTCGCCGACCAGGGACTTTGACCAGAAACGCCCGGCCGAGCCCGCCCCTGCCCGCCCCGCGCGGTATGCCAACCTGGAACGGTGACAACTGTCCCCGTGTGCGTGCTGGGTCTCGGCCTGATCGGCGGTTCGGTGATGCGTGCGGTCGCCGCCGCCGGAGGCGAGGTCTTCGGCTACAACCGGTCGGTGGAGTCCGTCGCGGCCGCGCGGTTCGACGGTTTCGACGCCGGCGAGGACCTCGACGAGGTGCTTGGCCGGGCAGCAGGCAGCGGCGCGCTGATCGTGCTGGCGGTGCCGATGCCCGCGCTGCCGATCATGCTCGGCCACATCCGCGACGTCGCCCCAGACTGCCCGCTGACCGACGTCATCAGCGTCAAGGGCGCGGTGCTGCGGGAGGTCGACGACTTCGGGTTGACCGCGAAGTTCGTCGGAGGCCATCCGATGACCGGCACCGCGTACTCCGGCTGGACCGCGGGCGACGCCCGGCTGTTCGTCGGCGCCCCGTGGGTGATCAGCGTGGACGACCACGTCGACCCGGACGTCTGGGCGCTGGTGATGGACCTCGCGCTGGCCTGTCACGCGGTGATCGTGCCCGCCCGCTCCGACGAGCACGACGCCGCCGCCGCGGCCATCTCCCACCTGCCGCATCTGCTGGCCGAGGCGCTGGCCGTCACCGCCGGCGAGGTGCCGCTGGCCTTCGCGCTGGCCGCCGGATCGTTCCGGGACGGCACCCGGGTGGCGGCCACCGCGCCGGACCTGGTGCGGGCGATGTGCGAGGCCAACGCCGACCAGCTGCTGCCCGCTCTGGACCGCACCATCGACCAGCTCACCGCCGCCCGCGATGCGCTCGCGGCGCACACGTCGACGGCAGAACTGGTGGAGGCGGGACACGCGGCCCGGATGCGCTACGACAGCTTCAGCCGTCCGGAGATCGTCGCCACGACGATCGGCGGGGACGACTGGCGCGAGGAGCTGGCCGCCGCCGGACGGGCCGGCGGGGTGATCAGATCCGCTCTGCGAGTCCGGGATAGTCGAGGATGAAGCCGTCGGAGTCGACGCTCACCGTCGTCTCGGCGGCCGGCGAGTGCAGCTTGATGTCTCCCGGGCCGTCGCTGCTGTAGCTGATCGACGCCGACTCCACCGACAGCTCCGGCAGCCGCACGTAGACCACGGGCACCACGATCGAGTCGGCGCCCTTGTAGAGGCCGGTGCGCCGGATCGGCAACGCGTTGAAGAACGGGCTGAAGATCACGTCGACGTCCAGCGCGCCGTCGTAGGCGGCCCGCTTCGTCTGGTTCTGGTGGTCCTGGATCAGCCACATGTTCTCTTCGTCGCGCGCGATCGACAGCTGCCGTTCGCGCTCGGCGAGGGTGACCGTCAGGGAGAGCCGTTTCGTCCCGCCCCGGTCATCGGTGACCAGGTCGTAGGACGCGGAGAACGCCGGGTGCGATTCCGTGGCGGCGGCGACGATCCGGCCGTAGGCCTTGATGCGCTTGCCCGAGAGCTGGACGCGGACAGACTCCATCCGCGGTACGTCGTGCGCTCGCCACGTCAGCACCGCAGGCCACTTCGACGTCTGCTCAGAGCGATCTGCTTCACTCACCCTTCTACCGTAGGCGAAGGGCGCGCCCGCGCGTAACCGGCTGCCGAACTGTCAGAAACAGACTTCTCCGCGCGCGGCCGCGACTCCAGATCGATCTCGTCGCCGAGGAACGGCTGGGGCATCCGGCGCCGGCCGCCGGGCAGCCGTCCGCTGCCCGGAACCGACGCCCACACCGCGAACGCGAGCAGCGCGTCGAGGATCAGGGCGAGCGCGGTCACCATCAATGCGCCGACCAGAGCCAGGTAGAACTCGCGCACCTTGATGCCGTCGATGAGGTAGCGGCCGAGCCCGCCGAGACTGGCGTACGCGGCGACCGTCGCGGTCGCCACGATCTGCAGCGTCGCCGTGCGCAGCCCGCTGAGGATCAGCGGCAGCGCGTTGGGGGCCTCGACGCGCAGCAGCACCTGCGTCTCGGTCATCCCCATCGACCGCGCCGCGTCCACCACCGTGCGGTCGACGTTCGCGATCCCGGAGTAGGTGCCCGCCAGCAGCGGCGGGATGCCGAGCAGCATCAGCGCCACCGTCGGCGGCACCAGGCCCAGCCCCCACAGCAGCACGCCGAGCAGCAGCACACCGAGTGTGGGCAGCGCGCGCAGCGCGTTGACGCCGGAGACCACCAGGAAGGTGCCGCGGCCGGTGTGGCCGATCAGCATGCCCACCGGAACGGCGATCAGCGCGGAGAACACCACGGCGACCGCGGTGTACTCGAGGTGTTCGACGATCCGCGCGGTCAGGCCGTCGGCGCCCGACCAGTTCGCGCCGGTGAAGATGTAGGCGAGCGCCTCCTGCAGGAAGTTCATGCCGCCACACCCGTCTGCGGGCGGGCCACCCGGGGCGCCTGGTTCGCCCTCGTCCACGGGGTGAGCGCGCGGCCCGCGAGCATGATCAGGGTGTCGACGACGATCGCCAGCAGGAAGATCGCGATGATGCCCGCGATGATCTGGTCACTCTTGTTGGCCTGGTAGCCCTCGGTGAACCAGGTGCCGAGACCGCCGATGCCGATCACCGAACCGACCGACACCATCGAGATGTTCGTCACCGCCACCACCCGCAGGCTCGCGATCAGGACCGGGACGGCGAGCGGCAGTTCGACCTTGATCATCCGACTCAGCGGCTTGTAACCGACGGCGGTGGCGGCGTCGAGCACGGCGGGCGACACGGCGTCCAGCGCCTCGGGCACCGCGCGCACCAGCAGCGCGACGGTGTAGAGCGTCAGCGCCACGATCACGTTCGCCTCGTCGAGGATCCGGGTCGGGATGAGCAGCGGCAGCACCACGAACAGGGCCAGCGACGGGATGGTGAAGATGATGCTCGCGGTGACCGTCGTCAGCCGGCGCAGCGCCGTGGTGCGCTGCACCACCGCACCCAGCGGCACGGCGATCACCAGGCCCAGCACGATCGGGATGAGCGAGAGCCGCAGGTGGATGATCGTCAGGGCCCACAGGTCGTCGAGGTGGGTGAGCAGGTATCGCACAGGTCAGCCCAGCTCCGGGACGCGCCGCTGTTCCCTCAGCGCCGCCAGCACGTCGTCGGCGCGGACCCCGCCGATCAGCTGGCCGTCCTCGTCGACGGCCACGCCGAGCCCCGACGGCGACGACAGCGCCGCGTCCAGCGCGAGCCGCAGCGTGCCGTCCGGGCGATAGAAGGAGCCACCGCCGATCGTGCAGTCGTAGAGGTCGTTGCCCTTGCGGTGCAGTTCGACGCCCTCGGCGTTCATCCAGGCATACGGTTTGCCGTCGGCGCGGGTGATCAGCACCCACTCGTCGCGGCCGAGGTCCAGCCCGTCGATCTCCGCCTCGGTGACGTGCCTGATGTCGTGCAGCGGCAGCCCGCTGGACTGGAAGAACTGCAGGCCGCGGTAGCCGCGGTCGGCGCCGACGAATCCCGACACCAGTTCGTTGGCCGGGTTGGACAACACGAACGAGGGCTCCGCGTACTGCTGCAGCACCCCGCCACGGCCGAACACGGCCACCTTGTCGCCGAGCTTCACCGCCTCGTCGATGTCGTGGGTGACGAACACGATGGTCTTGCGCAGTTCGCTCTGCAGCCGCAGGATCTCGGCCTGCAGGTCCTCGCGCACCACCGGGTCGACCGCCGAGAACGGCTCGTCCATCAGCAGGATCGGCGGGTCGGCCGCCAGCGCGCGGGCCACCCCGACGCGCTGCTGCTGACCGCCCGAGAGCTGCGCCGGGTACCGGTCGGCCAGCTTGGGGTCCAGCCCGACGCGTTCCATCACGCCCAGCGCCGCCTTGCGGGCGCTGCGCCGTGACTCGCCGCGCAGCACCGGCACCGTGGCGATGTTGTCGACGACGCGCAGGTGCGGCATCAGGCCCGCGCTCTGGATGACGTACCCGATGCCCAGTCGCAGCTTTACCGCGTCGACCTTGGTGACGTCCTCGCCGTCCACGGTCAGCGTGCCGGAGGTGGGATCGATCATCCGGTTGATCATCCGCATCGACGTGGTCTTGCCGCAGCCGGACGGCCCGACGAAGACGGTGAGCGTGCCCGCGGGCACCTCCAGAGTCAGGTCGTCGACGGCGACGGTGCCGTCGGGGTAGCGCTTGGTGACGTTCGTGAAGGTGATCATTCGCCTACTTCCCGATCGGCTGATCGAAGCCGTTGTCGCGCAACCACTTCTCGGCCGCCTCGTCGGGGTCTACGCCCTGGTTGCCCTCGACGGAGCCGTTGAGTTCGATGAGCCCCTCGGTGCTCAGCTTGGCGCTGACCGCGTCGAGCACGGTCTTGAGGTCGTTGGACATCTTCTGCGAGGCCACCAGCGGCACCACGTTGGCGGCGAGGAAGTTGTTCTTCGGATCCTCGAGCACGACGAGGTTGTCCTTCTCGATCGCCGGCGAGGTGCTGAAGATGTTGGCGGCGGTGACGGTGCCGTCGGTCAGCGCGCGCACGGTCGCCGGCCCGCCGCCGTCGTTGATCGACAGGAAGTTGCCGGGGGCGATCTTCAGCCCGTACTTGGCGTCGAGGCCGGGCAGCCCCTCCTTGCGGGTCTGCCACTCCGACGGGCCACCCATCTTCACCTCCGGCGAGTGGGTGGCCAGGTCGGCGATCGTCTTGAGATTCCACCGCTGAGCGGTGGCTGCGGAGACCGCGACGGTGTCCTTGTCCTCGGCGGGCGACGGATTGAGGATCGACAGATCGCCCGGCAGCGCCCGCAGCAGCCCGAGCACCACCGCGTCGGGTGTGGTGACCTCGGCCTCCTTGTCGAAGTACTGCAGCAGGTTGCCGGTGTACTCCGGGATCAGGTCTATCGAATGGTCTTGCACCGCAGGGATGTAGACCTCGCGACTGCCGATGCCCATCTGCTTGCGCACCGTGAAGCCGTTCGTCTCCAGCACCTGCGCGTAGATCTCGGCGAGGATCTTGGACTCGGTGAAGTCGGCGGAGCCCACCGCGATCGTCTTGAGGTCGCCCGACACGGCGCCGCCACCGAGCGGGTTGGAACTGCCACATGCGGTGAGCACCACCGCGAGCACCACCACGGCCGCCCTGCCTGCGGCCACCGCCAGCCGGTTACGCGTTCTCGACATGGCGAACGTCCTCTCCGGAACCTTGGGGGCCTGCGCTCGTCAGGACCCTAGCGGCATGCGGGCGGTGCTGCCGGGCTTTGGTGCACGGTGAGCAGGACTCCGCGGACGGCGGCACGCCCGGCGAACAGCGCCGATGACACGTCGATTACGGCAGGTGCGGGTGGTTTCGCAAACCCTGGTAAGGGGCAATGATGAGGCTATGAGCACCGATCCCTACGGGGCGCCGACGGGGTCGACACCCCAACCCCTCGGCCCGCCGAACCCCGGTCCCCCGAGCCCGGGTGACATCGAACCGCTGCCGCACCAGCCCGCGGCGGCGGCCGATGTGAAGGAAGTGAAGTTCACCCGGGCGGCCGCGCTGTGGTCGGCGGTGATCATCGGGCTGCTGATCCTGATCGTGCTGCTGATCTTCATCGCGCAGAACACCGAGTCGGCGCAGTTCGCGTTCCTCGGCTGGAGCTGGAGCCTGCCACTGGGTGTGGCGATCCTCGGCGCCGCGGTGTGCGGTGGGCTGCTGACCGTCGCCGTCGGGACGGTGCGCCTCTTCCAGTTGCGCAAAGCCGCCAAACGCAACCTCAAGGCCGCGCGGCGATAGTCACCAACCCTCGGTGGTCAACGCCTCGAGACCGGCGGTGATCAGCGGGGCGACCGCCTCGCCGACGTTGTCGGGGCCCGCTGCGCCCATCCGCGAGCGGTAGTCGATGCCCGCGGCGATGATCGCCAGCTTGAAGTACGCCAGCCCCATGTAGAAGCTCCAGTTCGCCAGCGGCTGACCCGAGATCGTCGAATACCGCTCGGCCATCTCGTCGGCCGTCGGCAGCAGCGGCGACGCCCACGCCGCCTCGTTGTGCACGTAGTTGAACGTCGGGTGGCGGTACACGCACATCAGCGCGGCGTCGCTGAGCGGATCGCCCAGGGTCGACATCTCCCAGTCCAGCACCGCGCGCACCGTGGTGGCATCGGTGGCGTCGAGGATGGTGTTGTCGATCCGGAAATCTCCGTGCACGATCGACGCCCGGCTCTGTGCCGGCACCGCCGCGCCGAGCGCCTGATGCAGCCGGGCGACGTCGGCGTCACGGGGATCGTCGTCGTGGCGGACCAGCTCCCACTGCGAACCCCACCGCCGGACCTGGCGTTCGAGGTAGCCGTCGGGCTTGCCGAAGTCGGACAGCCCGACCGCTGCGGGGTCGACGGCGTGCAGGTCTGCCAGCGCCTGGATCAGCGCGGTGACACACCAGTCGAGCGTCTCCCGGTCGCCGAGTGCCTCGAGTTCGTCGGCGGTGCGGACCACGCGGCCTTCGACGTGCTCGACCATCTGGAACGGCGCGCCCAGCACCGAGTCGTCGTTGCGCATGGTGACGGCACGGGCCACCGGCACCGGAGTGTCGGCGAGCGCGGCGACCACCCGGTATTCGCGGGCCATGTCGTGTGCCGACGGGGTGAGGCCATGCAGCGGCGGGCGGCGCAGCACCCACTTCGAGGCGTCGTCGAAGACCAGGAAGGTCAGGTTGGACCGGCCGCCGGCGATGAGCTCGCCCCGCAGCTCACCGGTGCGGGCGATGCCTTCGCCGCGCAGATGGCGGTCCAGCGCGTCGAGGTCGAGACCTTCGAGTGGGCCGGCACCCTCAGGGGAAACATCCGTTGTCACGGCACTTGTCTACCACCGCTGATTCCTGGGCAGCAGATCCCATACGTGTTCGGTCCCGTTGACCGACGCCACCCCGAGCTTTCCCTCCCGCGAGGACAACAGCCGGGTGATTCCCGCGTAGTCGACCTGCACGCACAGCAGTCGCCGGGTCTCCATGAGGCTGTGCACCAGCGCGTTGATGACGCCGCCGTGGCTGAACAGCGCCACGGTGTCCTCGTGGTTCGCCGCCGCGACGATGTCGGCGACGCCGTCGAGCACCCGGGCGATGAAGGCCTCCTCGTCCACGCCGCCGGGCAGGTGGCCGTCGATGAGCCGCTGCACGTCCTCCTGCGAGGCCTCCTCGATCGGCGTGTAGTGCGACAGGTCGCGGTCGTACTCGGCCAGCCGGTCGTCGATGTCGATGGCGAGCCCGAGGGCGTCGGCGACGGGCTGCGCGGTCTGCACGGCGCGGCGCTGCGGGCTGCTCACCAGCCGGGTGACGGGGAAACGCTTGAGCGCCTCGGGCAGCCGCGCGGCCTGCTCGACACCTGCCTCGGACAGTTCGGGGTCCGATCCCTGGCCGGGTTCGCTGCGATGCGGTAGCGCATGTCGGATCACAAGCAGTTGCACCGTGACACCATAGGGGGCCATGGGTTACGCCGACGAACTGTTCGATCTCACCGGCCGGGTGGTGCTCGTCACCGGCGGCAGCCGGGGGCTCGGCCGCGAGATCGCCTTCGGCGCGGCGCGGTGCGGCGCCGACGTGGTGATCGCCAGTCGCGACCTCGAGTCGTGTGCGGCGACGGCCGAGGAGATCGGGGCGGCGACCGGTCGCTCGGTGCTGGCCTATCAGGTGCACGTCGGCCGGTGGGAGCAGCTCGACGGCCTCGTCGACGCCGTCTACGACCGGTTCGGCAAGCTCGACGTGCTGGTGAACAACGCGGGCATGTCACCGCTGTACGACTCGTTGCCGTCGGTCACCGAGAAGCTCTACGACGCGGTGTTCAACCTCAACGTCAAAGGGCCGTTCCGGCTCTCGGCGCTGATCGGCGAGCGGATGGTCGCCGACGGCGGCGGGGTGATCGTCAACGTCAGCTCCTCGGGGTCGCTGCGTCCCGACCCGCACATGCTGCCCTACGCCGCCGCCAAGGCCGGCCTGAACACCCTGACCGAGGGCCTGGCCAAGGCATTCGGCCCGACCGTGCGGGTCAACACGCTGATGGCCGGGCCGTTCCTCACCGATGTCAGCAAGGCGTGGGACTTCTCGGACGTCGAGCGCCCGTTCGGCCACCTGGCCCTGCAGCGCGCCGGCGAGCCGGTCGAGATCGTCGGCGCGGCACTGTTCCTGATGTCCGACGCGTCCAGCTTCACCACCGGTTCGATCCTGCGGGCCGACGGCGGCCTGCCCTAGCTCCGCTACGGGGTGACGATGTCGAAGTCGGGGTCGGGCCGGTCCAGCACGTTCACCAACTGCTGCAGCACGGCCGGGTCGCCGCCGATGCCCAGGCCGGGCGAGGTGAAGTCGCCGGAGGCGAGCGCCAGGAACCGGCCCTTGGTCTGCGCGGTCAGGGTGACAGCGGCGGTGGCCGGATCGGCGATGACCCTGCGGTGCACCAGCACCCCGTTGCGCAGCGTCAACCGGTAGTTGGCATCGAGGTCGGCGAAGGTGATGTCGAGGGTCAGATCGAGGTCCCAGGCGCTCGGCCCGTTGATGTTGATGGCCAGGCTGTCGAAGATCTGCTCGGGTGTCAGCTGAGCCAGCAGGGTGGGCGCGTCGGTCGCGGTCGGCGTGCCGAAGTTGCCGTCGCTGAGTTCGGTCGCGCCGGCCAGGAAGAAGTTGCGCCAGGGGCCGTTCTCCGCGCCGTAGGCCATCTGTTGCAGGGTGTCGGCGTAGAGCGCGCGTGCCGCGGCGTGGGTCTGATCGGTGAACATGGCGTGATCCAGTAGCGTTGCCGCCCAGCGGTAGTCGCCGTCGTCGAACGCCTGCTGCGCGATCTCGACGAGCCGGTCGAGACCGCCGATCGCCTCGACGTAGCGGGGCCCCGCCGCCTCGGGCGGATGCTGCCACAGCCGGCCCGGATTCCCGTCGAACCAGCCCATGTAACGCTGATAGACGGCCTTGACGTTGTGGCTCACCGAGCCGTAGTAGCCGTGCGCATGCCACGCCCGATGCAGCGCGGGCGGCATCTCGAAGGTCTCGGCGATCTCGATGCCGGTGTGGCCCTGGTTGAGCTGCCGCAGCGTCTGGTCGTGCAGGTAGGCGTAGAGATCCCGTTGCAGTGACAGGTATTCGACGATGCGCTCGCGGCCCCACGTCGGCCAGTGGTGCGAGGCGAACACCACGTCGGCGCGGTCGACGAAGGTGTCGATGGCCTCGGTCAGGTACCCGGCCCAGCCGTGCGGGTCACGCACCAGCGCACCCCGCAGCGTCAGCAGATTGTGCAGGTTGTGGGTGGCGTTCTCGGCCATGCACAGCGCGCGGTACCTCGGAAAGTAGAAGTGCATCTCGGCGGGCGCCTCGGTGCCTGGCGCCATCTGGAACTCGATCTCGACGCCGTCGACGGTGTGCGTCTCCCCGGTGGAGCGGATGTCCACCGTGGGCACGATGATGCCCACCTCACCGGTGGACGGCGTCTGGCCGAGCCCACAGCCGACCTGCCCGCGCGGTCCGCGGTCGAGCGCGGCGCCGTACATGTAGCCCGCGCGCCGCGCCATCGCCGTTCCGGCGTAGACGTTCTCCTGCACGGCGTGTTCGGTGAAGTGCTCGGGTGCGATGACGGCGACCCTGCCCGCGTCCACGTCGGCCTGCGTGGTCACGCCGAGCACGCCGCCGAAGTGGTCGACGTGGCTGTGGGTGTAGATCACTGCGCTGACCGCGCGATCTCCCCGATACGCGCGATACAGCGCCAGCGCCGCGGCGGCGGTCTCGGTGGACACCAGCGGGTCGATGACGATGATGCCGGTGTCGCCCTCGATGAAGCTGATGTTGGACAGGTCGAGGCCGCGCACCTGGTAGACGCCTTCGACCACCTCGTAGAGGCCCTGCTTGGCGACCAGCCGGCTCTGCCGCCACAGGCTCGGGTGCACCGAGGTCGGGGCGTCCCCGGTCAGGAACGAATAGCTGTCGTTGTCCCAGACCACCCGGCCGTCGGCTGCGGTGACCACGCACGGTTGCATCGCGGCGATGAAGCCCCGGTCGGCATCCTCGAAATCTCTTGTGTCGTCGAACGGCAACGACGTCAGGTGCTCCCGGTGGGCGGACTCGATGACGGCGCTCGGCGGCTTCTGCTCCATATTGACGACCCTGCCACCGAATGGCGTGCCGCGGGTGCGGATCAGGCCTTCAAATATGCACCCACCCGGCTGATCTCGTCGCCGCCGTGCCCATCGGCGAGCGCCGCGTCGGTGTAGCGCCGCAACGCCTCCAGTGCCGAGGCGTCGACACCCGCGTCGCGCGACGCCGCGATCAGGTGTGCCAGCGATGCGGCCAGCGAGGACACCGGGGCGGTCACGTCGCCGTGCCGGCCGTCCTCGATGCGTCCTGCGAGTTCGTCGACGATCGGCGCCAGGATGGTGACGATGCCCTGCGCGTGCGGCAGCAGCTCCCGCGGCGTGATGCCGTTGGCGCCGGCCACCGAGAAGGCATGCAGCACACCGCTGATCGACGTCCAGAAGAAGTCGAGCAGCGCCATGTCGTAGCCGGCGGCGCGGCCGACGTCCTCACCCACCCAGGAGGTTCTGCCGAGTGCCTCGAGCACGTCGCGGTGGGTCTCGTACTCCTGCCGCGGCCCGGCGAACAGAATGCTCGCGTCGCGGCTGCCGATGGTGTCGGTCGGCGTCATGATGGCGCCGTCGAGGTAGCGCCCGCCCAGCTTGTCCACCACCGTCGCGGTGGCGCGCGCCGCGGCGGGGGTGTCGGAGCTCAGCCCGACGACGGTGTGGCCGTCGACGGCGTCCCCGGCGATGTCGAGCACCGCGTCGGTGGCGCCGTGGTCGACGACGTTGATCAGCGTGAGATCGCTCGCGGCGACCGCGAGAGCCGGAGTGCCTGCCCATGCCGCACCGCGGGCCAGCACGCCGTCGGCCTTCGATGCGGTGCGGTTCCACACGGTGACACGGTGACCGGCGTCCAGCAGGGCGCCGGTGAGCGCCTGCCCCATCGGTCCGAGCCCGAGGACGGTGACATTCATGCTCATGCGGCGGGCCGCCTGATGCTCTCGATGACACGGGCGAAACCCTGCGCGCCGTGGCCACTGTCGATCTGGCGGTGGATAAGTCGCTGCACCACGTCCACCACCTCGGTGCTGATGCCTGCGCCGCGGCTGGCGTCGACGATCTCGGTGATGTCGGAGAAATTCAGGCTCTGCTGGCCGGGCACGGTGTAGTCACCGCCGTCGATCACCTCGGCGTATTCACTGAGCGCGGGCAGCACGGTCTGCAGCCACCCGATCGCCCGCCCGGCGAACTCCTTGGCGGGCATGCCTGCGGTGCCCGCCAGTGCGGCGCCGTGGAAGAAGCCGGCGAACATCACGTACATGGTGGACAGCAGCGCGAGGTCGTGCAGGGACGCCGACCCGGCGTCGTCATCGAAATACTCTGCGGCGCCCCAGGTCTGCAGCAGCGATCGGACGTCGTCGAACAGTGCGCGCGACCCGCTGTAGTAGATCAGCGAGCCGGGCGTGCCGATCATCTCGGGCACGGCCATGATGCCGCCGTCGAGGTAGTCGACGTGGTGTTCGGCCGCCCAGGCCGCGAGTTCGCGTGCCCCCTGCGGTGACGTCGTGGTCAGGTTCACCAGCCGCCGGCCGTTCAGCCGGTCTGCCACCGGGTCGAGCACCGTGCGCACCGACGCCGCGTCCAACAGGCACGCCACGATCACGTCGGCGCCGTCGACCGCCTCGTCGACTGTCGCCGCGACGCGTGCCCCGTCGCCGGCGAGTGCGCCTGCACGGTCGGGAGTGCGGTTCCAGACGGTGACGCGGTGACCCGCGTCGAGGGCGGCGCGCACAAGGGCGGAACCCATCGCGCCGGTGCCCAGGAAGGTGACTCTCTCTGTCGATGTCATGGCACCATCGTCGAAAGACGCGGAGTTTTCGACAAGTACCCACTAAAAAGTGCGATACTCACCGAAAAGTAAGTAATGGCGCTGAGGAGCGGCGATGGCTCAGATGGGGCAGTTCACCTGCGGGCTGGACGCGGCGATGGCCGTGGTGGACGGCAAATGGAAGCCGCTGATCCTCTGGGAACTGCAGGGCGGGCCGAAGCGGTTCAACGTGCTGCACCGCAGCCTGGTCGGAATCTCGCAGAAGATGCTGACGCAGCACCTCAAGGAACTGCAGCGGCACGGCGTGGTGCACCGCGAGAGCTACCACGAGGTGCCGCCGCGGGTGGAGTACTCGATGACCCCGGCAGGCGTCGAACTGCTCGCCGCGCTCGAGCCGCTCGGCAATTGGGCAGAGCGGCACATCGACCTGATCAGCTGCCCCGAAACGGGTTAGTTTCCGTTCTTCTTCTCGCGCCAGGCCCGCTCGAACGGCAGCCGCCACGCATTGGGCGCGACCAACTGGTGAATCGCATTGGGGCCCCAGGTGCCCGGCTGGTAGAGCTTCACCGCGGGCGGGTCCTCCAGCAGTGGCGTCGACCGGTCCCACAGCGATTCGATACCCTCGGCGGTGGTGAACAGCGTGTGGTCGCCGCGCATCGCGTCGAGGATCAGCCGCTCGTAGGCCTCGAGCACGTCGGCCTCGTATTCCGTTTCCTGCGTGGAGAACTGCATCGACAGCTTCTCGAGTTTCATGCCGGGCCCCGGACGCTTGCCGTAGAACGACAGGGACACCTTCGAGTTGTCGGCCAGGTCGAACGTCAGGTGGTCCGGCCCCTGCGAGCCGACACCCGAACCCGTCGGGAACATCGTGCGCGGCGCCTCCTTGAAGGCGATCGAGATGATGCGCTGCCCCTCGGCCATCTTCTTGCCGGTGCGCAGGTAGATCGGCACCCCGGCCCACCGCCAGTTGTCGATGCCGACCTCGAGCGCGATGAACGTCTCGGTCTCCGAATCCCGGGCCACGCCGTCCTCGTTGCGGTAACCGGCGTACTGGCCGCGCACCACCTGCGAGGGGTCGATGGGCAGCATCGACCGGAAGACCTTGTTCTTCTCCTCGCTGATCGCCCGGGGCTCCAGCGCGGTCGGCGGCTCCATCACCACGAACGCCATCACCTGGAACAGGTGGGTGACCACCATGTCCTTGAAGGCGCCGGTGCTCTCGTAGAAGTTGGCCCGCTGGTCCAGGCCGAGTTTCTCGGGGATGTCGATCTGGATGTGGTCGATGAAGTTGCGGTTCCAGATCGGCTCGAACAGCCCGTTGGCGAACCGGAAGGCCAGGATGTTCTGCGCCGCCTCCTTGCCGAGAAAGTGGTCGATGCGAAAGATCTGCATCTCGGCGAACGTCTGGTGGACGAAGTCGTTGAGTTCGATCGCGCTCTCCAGGTCGGTGCCGAACGGCTTCTCCATCACCACCCGGGACCGGTCGACGAGGTCGGCGTCCTTGAGCATGGTGATGACGGCCTTGGCGGCCTTGGGCGGCACCGACAGGTAATGCAGCCGCCGGCTGTCCTCGCCCAGTTCGGCCTCGGCCTCGTGGACAGCCGCTGCGAGCGCGTCCGGACCCGCGCCCTGGGGCACGTAGGTGATGCGGCTCGCGAAGCCCTCCCACTGCTCGTCGGTCATCGCGTGGTCGCCGAAGTCGTCGACGGCCTCCCTGGTCAGCTGACGGAACTCGTCCTCGGACAGGTCCTCGAGCGAGGTGCCGACCACCCGGATCTTCGGCGCAAGCTTCGACAGCACCAGGTATGCCATGCCAGGCAGCAGCTTGCGTTTCGCGAGATCGCCGGTGGCCCCGAACAGCACGATGACGTGCGGATCGATCTTCTCGCCGTCACGACGGTGCGGGCGCGAGCCGGGCGCCGGGTAGGCGATCGACTGGGGCTTGGACTGCGGATTCGTCGTCTCGGTGGCCACGCCTGCCGATGATGTCACCCCGCGGGCGTGAACGCAGGGCGTTGCGTCAGTCGCCCCGATCGGCCAACCAGCGTTCACCACGGCGTTTGGAGGCCCGCGACAGCCAGGCGTCCTGGATCAGCTCGGTCAGTTCAGCCCGCCCGATCCGGCCGATCTCACTGCCGCGCACCAGCACCGAGAGGTGACCGTCGAAGCGCTCGGTGGTGAAGAACGGCGAGTCGGGATCCTGGATCAGCGACAGCTTGTCCATCTCCGACTCCACCCAGATCATGATCACGTCGGGGTAGCGCTGACCGGTGTCCGGGTCGGCGGCGTCGGGCTGCGGCGTGCGGAAGAACACGAACGACTTCCCACCCACCTGGTAGATGGCGTTGCCCTTGGGGCCCTCGACCCGGGTGGTGTGCGGCATGGCCGACGCGATCTCGTGGACGTCGCTCACCCGGGCCGGGCGGTCACGCACGGCGCTCCAGGCGGTGCAGCGTCACCTCGGACAGCTTTCCGTCGGCGACAATCGCGGTCATGTAGGTGCAGTGCGGCTGGCGGCGCCGGTCGGTCGGCGAGCCCGGATTGAGTAGTCGCAGTCCGGTTTTCGCCGTCGTGTCCCACGGGATGTGGCTGTGGCCGAACACCAGCACGTCGGTGTCGGGGTACTCACGCGCCATCCGCGCGTCGCGGCCGCCCGATGCGCCCGTCTCGTGCACGACGGTGAACCGCACGCCACCGAGCGTGACGTCGGCGCGCTCGGGCAGCCGGGACCGCAGGTCGTCGCCGTCGTTGTTGCCCCAACATGCGACCAGCCGTTTCGAGCGCTGTTCCAGTTCGTCGAGCAGTGCCGCCTGCACCCAGTCGCCGGCGTGGATCACCACGTCGGCGCGCTCGACCTCGTCCCACACCTGCTGAGGCAGGTCGCGCGCGCGCTTCGGCAGGTGGGTGTCGGAGATGAGCAGCAGCCGCATCACGCGCCCAGCAGCTCGGCCATCTTCGGGATCACGGTCTGCAGCGCCTTGAACGGCCGCAGCATCACCTTGAACTCGGTGATCAGCCCGTCGTCGTTCCAGGTGATCATGTCGACACCGTCGACGTGGACGCCGTCGATGTCCGCGACGAACTCCAGCACCGCGGAACGCTCGCCGAACCACTGGCCGACGTAGCGGAAGTCGTTGCCACCGAACAGCTTCGCCGCCGCCCGCAGATACATGGCGGTCTTGTCGCGGCCCTCCTGCGCGGTGAACACGGCGGGCGAGTAGAACACGGCGTCATCGGCGAGCAGATCCTCGATCCGGGCGTCGCCGTCGCCTTCGACGGTGTCGATCCAGCGCTGGATCACCGGGGGTGTCATGCAGCGAGATTAGCGCGGGCGTGGCTCAGCGAGCGCACGGTTGTTGCACGGGAATCGCGAGTGGGGGTGCGAACAAGCGTGCACTCGGCGTCGCGGGAGGAGATGTGTGCGCCCGAAGGGATTCGAACCCCTAACCTTCTGATCCGTAGTCAGATGCTCTATCCGTTGAGCTACGGGCGCCTGGTGTTCAGTTGTGTGTGGCTGACGAGTCAGCCGCGGCGGAGGCGAGAGGATTTGAACCTCCGGTCCCCTTTAAGGGGGACAACTCATTAGCAGTGAGTCCCATTCGGCCGCTCTGGCACGCCTCCCGACGAATTACCGCCGAGCGCACAGAGTACACACCGGCCACCGGTGGAAGCAAAGTCACTTCCCGGGCCGAAACCCGCCGCCCCTATGCTGGTCAGGTGACCGCCCGCCTCCGTCCCGTGCTGGCCGACATCCCGGCATACACAGCGGGCAAGACGGTGCCCGGAGCCATCAAGATCGCCAGCAACGAGACCGTGCACGGGCCGCTGCCCAGCGTGCGCGCCGCGATCGAGCAGGCCGCCGGCCACGTCAACCGCTATCCCGACAACGGCAACGTCGAGCTCCGCGAACACCTCGCCAAGTACACCGGCTTCGCGCCCGAGAACATCTCGGTGGGCTGCGGCTCGGTCAGCCTGTGCCAGCAGCTGGTGCAGATCACCTCCTCGGTCGGTGACGAGGTGATGTTCGGCTGGCGCAGCTTCGAGATCTACCCGCTGCAGGTCCGCACGGCCGGCGCCACCCCCGTGCAGGTGCCGCTGCGAGACCACACCCACGACCTCGACGCGATGCTCGCCGCGATCACCGACCGCACCCGGCTCATCTTCGTCTGCAATCCGAACAACCCGACCAGCACCGTCGTCGACCCCGAGGCGCTGGCCCGCTTCGTCGCCGCGGTGCCGCCGCACATCCTGGTCGCCATCGACGAGGCCTACGTCGAGTTCATCCGCGACGGGCTGCTGCCCGACAGCTTCGGTCTGGTCCGCGCGCACCGCAATGTGGTGGTGCTGCGCACCTTTTCGAAGGCCTACGGCCTCGCCGGCCTGCGCGTCGGCTACGCGGTTGCCGACCCGGACGTCGCCACCGCGCTCGCCAAGGTCTACGTCCCGTTCAGTGCAGGCAGCATCTCGCAGGCCGCGGCCATCGCCTCCCTGGATGCCGCCGACGAGCTGCTGGCCCGCACCGACGACATCGTCGCCGAACGCGCCCGGGTGAGCGCCGCGCTGCGCGACGCCGGGTACGACCTGCCGCCGTCGCAGGCGAACTTCGTGTGGCTGCCGTTGGCCGACCGCACGCTGGACTTCGTGGCGCGGGCCGCCGACAACCGGTTGGTGGTGCGCCCCTACGGTGAGGACGGCGTCCGGGTCACTGTCGCCTCACCCGCCGAGAACGACGCCTTCCTCGAGTTCGCCACCGCCTGGATCGGAGACCGATGACCGACACCACCACCGCCCGTCAGCAGTTCGTCGAGTTGACCTCGCGGACCGGCGAGATCGCCGACGCGGAACTCGACGAGTTCTGGGCGACGCTGGCGCCGGTGACCATCGACTTCCTGATCGGCGAGTGGAAGGGCGGCGAGTTCCAGACCGGCCACAAGGCCAACGGCTTCATGAAGCGGCTGAAATGGTTCGGCAAGACGTTCCACTCGGCCGCCGACGCCAAGCCGCTGGTGTGCCTGGACGCCGACGGCAACAAGTTCTCCAACACCGAGGCGATGAAGGGCGAGGCCAGCCTCTGGATGGAGGAGTTCCGCGGCGAGGTGACCGCGACGATGGTCTACGACGGCAGGCCCGTGCACGACCACTTCAAGAAGGTGGACGACAACACGATGCTGGGCATCATGAACGGCAAGGGCGCGCTCGACGGCAACCGCTACCTGTACTTCTGGCTCGAGCGGGTCTAGACGCTGCGGCCGGTGAAGGCCAGCAGGCGCTGCAGCGGGGCGGCGTCGTCGGGCACGTCGACGGGGTCGTCGAAACCAACGGTCCTGCGGCCCTCGGGCGTGATGATCTTGCGCGTCAGGTCGTAGACGTAGTCGGTGAGCGAGTCTGGGGCGTCGAACGGGCGACCAGTCGCCTGGGCGTAATCCCAGCCGTGCACCAGGAACTCGATCGACAGGATCCCCGCGAGCACCGTCGCGGGCGTCTCCCGCGAGCCCGCCGTGCCGTCCAACCCGCGCCTGCGCCAGGCGTCCAGCGCCGGCCTGGCCGCGAGGATCACCTGCCGCTCCACCGAGTCGTGCGGGTCGCGCTCGCCGAACTCCGCACCCGCGGCGCCACCGAGGGCGGTGATCGACCCGAGCAGGTGGTCGGTCAGGCTCGCGACGTCGTATTCGCGGCACGGCGTCTGCTTGGTCAGGTCGTCCTCGGCGATGCCGTGCACCACCTGCTGCAACACGACGAGGGATTTCTCAGCGGCGTCCAGTTCGTCGAGCGGCGGTGAGTCGGGTCCGGGACGCAAGTCAGGGGCCATGCCTCCTACGCTACGACGCCCGACCGCCTATCGTTGCCCAGATGAAGACCCGTATGCGGGTGGCGGCGACAGCACTGATCGCCGCCGGCGTCCTGGCCGGCTGCTCGAACACCACCACCGGCACGGTCGCACAGACCACCGAGCCCGGCCCGCCGCTGTCGTCGCCCGCGACACCGGACGCACCCACCGGGATGCCCGCCATTCCCGGACTGCCGCAGATTCCGGGCATGCCCGATTTCAAGATCCCGGGCCTGCCGGGGTCGACGCCGGTGCCGGAGGTGCCCGCCCCGCCGAATGCCACGACGATGACGTGCTCGGAGTACCAGGGCCTCGACGAGGCCACCCGGCTCGCGGTGATCAAGGCGATACTCGCCGAGCAGGCCAGCGGGATCGACGAGCCGTGGGTCGCGCAGATCATGGCCGACGCCATGTGCCAGATCCTGCCGGACTCCCCGGTGCGTGACGCCGTGCTCGGACCGGGCGGATAGCCGGGCGATAGCCTGCACGGCATGGGTGAAACATACGAGTCGGTCACCGTCGACGTCGACGACCATGTCGCGCGGGTGACGCTGATCGGCCCCGGCAAGGGCAACGCGATGGGACCGGCCTTCTGGGCCGAGCTCCCCGAGGTGTTCACCGCGCTGGACGCCGACCCCGACGTGCGCGCCATCGTGCTGACGGGATCGGGCAGGAACTTCAGCTACGGCCTCGACCTGGCCGCCATGGGCGACACGCTGACCCCGATGCTCGCCGACGGCGCGCTTGCCAGGGCCCGCACCGACTTCCACACCCGCCTGAAGAAGATGCAGCAGGCGATCACCGCGGTCGCCGACTGCCGGACGCCGACCATCGCCTCGGTGCACGGCTGGTGCATCGGCGGCGGCGTCGACCTCATCAGCGCCGTCGACATCCGCTACGCCAGCGCCGACGCGAAGTTCTCGGTGCGCGAGGTCAAGCTGGCCATCGTCGCCGACGTCGGCAGCCTGGCGCGGCTGCCGCTGATCCTGTCCGACGGGCACCTGCGCGAACTGGCTTTGACGGGCAAGGACATCGATGCACAGCGCGCGGCGCGCATCGGACTGGTCAACGACGTCTACGACGACGCCGACGCCGCGCTGGCCGCCGCACACGCCACCGCCGCCGAGATCGCGGCCAACCCGCCGCTGGTGGTCCAGGGCGTCAAGGACGTGCTCGACGAGCAGCGCACCGCGCAGGTCGCGGCGAGCCTGCGCTACGTCGCGGCGTGGAACGCGGCGTTCCTGCCGAGCAAGGACCTGACCGAGGGCATCACCGCGCTGTTCGCCAAGCGGCCGCCGGAGTTCACCGGGGAATAGGCGCGAAGCCGAGCTCGGCCCTGGCCTTCGCGTTGGACAGCGGCAGCCAGGTGTTGCCGAACGCCGTCGCCGGATAGGACGACACCAGGCCGACGACCTTCGGGGAGATCGGCCACGGCTTCGGCCTGCCGAGTCTCGCGTTGAGTTCGCGGATGTAGTCGCCGAACGACTGCGGCCGGTCGTCGACGACGTTGTAGATCTGGCCCGGCCTGCCCTTTTCGACCGCGTCGGCGGTCGCACGGGCGACGTCGTCGATGTGCACCCACGACAGGATGCCGCTGCCCGTCAGCGCGGGCACGGCCCAGAACCTCGCGAGCTTCCGGAACAGTTCGTCGTGGGTGACGCCCGGGCCGTAGAACACGCCGTAGCGCAACACGATTCCGTCGGCGGAGAGCACCGTCTGCTCCATCGCGCGCAGCGCACCGAGGAACCCGGCGCCGTCCGGTGGCGGCGGTCCGGGATACGGGTCGGACTCGTCCATCAGCGGCGGCCCGGCCGGCGGATAGCCGTAGGCGAAGATCACCGACTCGGCCACCACCCGGCGGACGCCTGCCCGTTTCGCGGCGGCCACCAGATTCGGCGCGCCGATGCTCCACAGCTTGGTCGCGGGCTCGAAGTCCTTGGCCCGCAACGGCCCGTACTTCGGCAGCGTGGTGAGCAGGCTGACCACCGCCTCGGGGGCGACGTCGGCGAGCACCGCTTCGACCTCCGCTGTGTCGAACACGTCGGCCACCACCGGATCCGCTCCCGTGGCGGCGATGTGGGCGGTCCTGGCGGCCGACCGGGTCATGCCGACCACGTCGTGACCGCGGGCGCGCAGTTCGCGCAGTAGCGGGAAGCCGGGCACACTCGTCGCGCCGGCGACCAGGACCCTCATGACCGCCGCTGCGCAGTGATGCTGTGGCGCAACGCGATCGCCAGGATGGCGGTGGTGATCACCAGACCCGCGGCCTCCAGCCAACCGACCCAGTTGCCGGCGCCGTGGTGCGGGTCGACGAGGTGGCTGACCGCGTGCAGAGCCCAGTGCAGCGCGGCGAACGCCAGCGCGGGCACTCGCCATGACGGCCATCGTGCGGCGGCCAGCATCATCAGACCGAGCGGCAGTTCGAACGAGGCGTTGTCGAAGATGTAGTGGTCGTTGCGCACGCCAAAGTTGCCGAGCGTGTCGAAGAAGGCTCCCGGTGCGACCAGCATGAACAGGCCGACGAGCACCGAGTACACCCCGAACACGACCAGCACCACCTCGGCGTAGCGCGACGGGGCACGGACAGTCGCGGTGGTCATGACGATCACGCTATCCCGCGGGTGGCTCCGTACTAGGCTCCACTTCCATGCCGGTTTCGGGTACCAGTTCGGGGCCGGAGCTGCTGGTGCACGTGGATCGCGGCCGCCCCGTTCCGCTGCACCGCC
>NZ_JAUMSQ010000086.1:0-9708 GCF_030519285.1 Mycolicibacterium arseniciresistens | reverse complement strand
AGGCTCCACTTCCATGCCGGTTTCGGGTACCAGTTCGGGGCCGGAGCTGCTGGTGCACGTGGATCGCGGCCGCCCCGTTCCGCTGCACCGCCAGCTCGCCGACGGCCTGCGCGACGCGATCCGCGCCGGCCGGCTGGCCGAGGGCACCCGGCTACCCTCGAGCCGGGTGCTCGCCGCCGACCTCGGCGTGTCCCGACGGCTGGTGGTGGAGGCCTACGACCAGCTCACCGCCGAGGGCTTCCTGCTGAGCAGGCAGGGATCCGGGACGCGGGTGGCGGCCGTCGACGGCGCCCGCGCACCGGCCGAGCGGCATACTGTCGACCCGCCGCCCCGCTACGACGTCGACTTCCGGCCCGGCACACCCGATCTCGGCAGCTTCCCGCGGGACGCCTGGCTGCGCGCGCTGCGCCTCGGCCTGGCCCGCACCCCGTCGGAGGCACTCGGATACGTCGCACCGCAGGGCGTGCCCGCCACGCGTGCGGCGCTGGCGGACTACCTGCGGCGCACCCGCGGCGTGCAGGCCGACCCACAGCACATCGTGCTCACGTCCGGCGTCACGCAGGCCGTGGCCCTGCTCGCCCGGGTGCTGGCCGACCGGCCCTTCGCCACGGAGGACCCCGGGTTCTGGCTGCACCGGATGGTGCTGCAGCACAACGGGATCGAACCCGTCGCCGCTCCGGTCGACGAGCACGGCCTCGACGTGGCGGCACTGGCCGCCTGCGGCGCACACGTGGTGCTGGCCACCCCGGCGCACCATTCGCCGACCGGCGTGGTGCTCACCGCGGCGCGGCGCACCGCCCTGCTGGACTGGGCGCGGGCCGGCCACCTGGTGGTCGAAGACGACTACGACGCCGAATACCGCTACGACCGTGCGCCGGTCGGGGCCCTGCAGGGGATGGCGCCCGACCGGGTGGTGTACGTGGGGTCGACGAGCAAGACGCTCGCCCCGGGCCTGCGGATCGGGTGGATGGTGCTGCCCACCGACCTCGTCGGTCCCGTCACCGTCGCCAAGGGGCTGGCCGACACCGGCAGCCCGGTGATGGATCAGATCGCTCTGGCCGAGCTGCTCACGTCGGGCGGCTACGACCGGCATCTGCGCCAGATGCGCCGCAGGTACGTGTCGCGGCGAAATGCGTTGTTGCGTGCGCTCGGTCGTAATCTGCCCGAGGCCACCGTGCTCGGCGCCGCGGCGGGCCTGCACCTGACGGTGCTGCTGCCCGCGGGCGTTCCGATCGACGACGTGGTGCGACGGGCGGGCGCGATGCGGGTGCGGGTGGAGGCACTCGCCCCCTGTTACCACGATCCCGTGGCCGCACCGCCCGGCCTGATCCTGGGCTACGCCAACCTGACCGAGACCCAGATCGGCGAGGGCGTGCGGACACTGGCACGGGCGGTGCGCTGAGCCGCGGCGCAGCGTGGCGGTGGCGGAGGGATTTGAACCCCCGGACGGTGTTAGCCGTCTCTCGCTTTCAAGGCGAGTGCATTAGGCCGCTCTGCCACGCCACCGCGCAACAGGATACGGGCTCTACGCGCGCCCGAACTTCGCGGGCGGCGCGCTGGTCTGCAGCCCCACGCTGATCCGGCGGCAGTTCTCCCCCATCGCCGCGACCTGCGGACGCGACAGCCTGCCCAGGAAGTGGGCGCGGACGTCGTCGCCGTAGGTGATCATCGCCTTGCGGACGTGGTCGCGGCCGTCCTCGGTGATGGCCGCCAGCACCCCGCGCCCGTCGTCGGGACTCGCCCGGCGCTGCACCAGCCCCGCCGTCTCCAGTCGCCGGATCTGCCGGGTGACCCGGCTCGGCAACGACATCAATCCGTCGGCAAGGTCTCCCATCCGGGCGGACCCGGTGGGTGACTTGTCCAGCATGTCCAGCAGTCTGACGTCGTTGAGCGTCAGGTGATGCGCCTCGACGAGCGACCGGTTCAGGGTCGCGTACATCCGAAGCGCGGAATCCAGAAACATTTGCCATGACCGCTGTTCAGCGATGTCAAGACCAGGCATATCACTTGCTGTGCGCCCCGCAATCATCCCCTCCATGGCGTCATGGTAGGACTTCGCCGCGATGATCGGAGCCGAACTGCACGCGTAGTAGGGTTGCGCTGATGCGTGCCATTGTCGCTTCCGCGCCGGACCGCCTGACCTGGGACGACGTCCCCGATGTCACACCTGGACCCGGTGAGATCACCATCAGGGTCGTCGCCGCCGGAGTGAACCGGGCGGATCTGCTGCAGGCCGCGGGCAAGTATCCGCCACCGCCCGGCGCGAGCGAGGTCATCGGCCTCGAGGTGTCCGGCACCGTCGCCGCGACCGGCGACGGCGTGACCCAGTGGAGCGTCGGCCAGCCGGTCTGCGCGTTGCTCGCCGGCGGCGGCTACGCGGAGTTCGTCGCGGTGCCCGCGGCTCAGGTGCTTCCCGTGCCCGACGCGGTCGACCTGCACCTCGCGGCCGCACTGCCCGAGGTGGCGTGCACGGTGTGGTCCAACCTGGTGATGACGGCCGGCCTGCAACCGGGCCAGGTGGTGCTCGTCCACGGCGGCGCCAGCGGCGTCGGCACCCACGCCATCCAGGTGGCACTCGCACTGAGCTGCCGGGTGGCGGTGACCGCGGGATCGGCCAACAAGCTGGACCTGTGCCAGGAACTCGGTGCGGACATCCTGATCAACTACCGCGAACAGGACTTCGTCGAGCGGGTGCGCGCGGAGACCGACGGCGCGGGCGCAGACGTGATCCTCGACATCATGGGCGCCTCCTACCTGGACCGCAACGTCGACGCACTCGCCGTCGGCGGCCGGGTGGTGATCATCGGCATGCAGGGCGGCCTGAAGGGCGAACTCAACGTCGGCAAGCTGATCGGCAAGCGGGCCGGCGTGATCGGCACGGCGCTGCGGGCCCGGCCGGTGGACGGGCCGGGCGGCAAGGGCGAGATCGTGGCGGCCGTCCGCACCGAGGTGTGGCCGATGATCGCCGACGGCCGGGTGCGCCCGATCGTCGGTGCGGAGTTCCCCGTCCAGGAGGCGCAGGCCGCCCACGAGCTGCTCGACTCCGGCGATGTGTCCGGGAAAGTGCTTCTGCGCGTAGCGGACTGAACGTCCGGGGGCTCAGCCCAGCGATGCCAGCGCGCGCACCAGCTGGTCGACCTCCGCGGTCGTGCTGTAGTGCGCGAGCCCGATCGTCACGGCGCCGCCGATGTCGTTGACGCCGATCACGTCGAGCACCCGGGAGTTGGCGTTGGCGATGGCGAGCACCCCGTTGTCGGCCAGGCGCTGCACCACCCGTTCGGCGGGCACGTCGCGCACCGCGAAGCTGAGCACCGGAATGCGCACCTCGGGCCTGCCGATCACCATCACCAGCGGCAGCGACCGCAGCGAGACCAGCAGGTAGTCGAACAGCCGGTTCAGGTACGACGTCGCCGATTGCATTGACAGCGAGAGTCTTTCGCGCCGGGATCCGCTGGCCGACTCGTCGAGCGAGGCCAGGTACTCGACGCTGGCGACCACCCCGGCGAGCATGCCGAACTGGTGCGTGCCCATCTCGAGCCTCGCCGCCCCGGTGGCGTAGGGATTCAGCGACACCGAACTGAACGAGTCGATGGTCGAGGGGTCACGGAACACCAGCGCGCCGATCGGCGGCCCGCCCCACGCCAGGGCGTTCACCGCCACGACGTCGGCCTCGATCTCCTCGATGTCGATCAGCCGGTAGGGCGCGGCGGCCGAGTGATCCACCACCACGAGCCCACCGACCTCGTGCACCAGCTTGGTGACCGCCCGCAGATCGGTGACGGTACCCAGGGTCGACGAACCGGAGGCGATCGCGACCAGCCGGGTGGGCCGGCTGATCAGCCCCTCCCACTGCCAGGCAGGCAGCTCCCCGGTCTCGATGTCGACCTCGGCCCACTTCACCTTGGCGCCGTAGCGGTTGGCGGCACGCAGCCACGGTGCGATGTTCGCCTCGTCGTCGAGGCGGGTGACCACCACCTCGTAGCCGAGTCCGACCCGGGCCGACGACGCGTCGGCCAGGGACGACAACAGCAGCGCACGGTCGGCGCCCAGCACCACCCCGCGCGGGTCGGCGTTGACGAGGTCCGCGATCGCCTGCCTGGCCGCATCCAGCACGGCGGCGCTGCGGCGGGCGGACGGGTGCGGGCCGACGGTGGTGGAGATGGATCCGCGGAAGGCGGTGGACACCGTCGTTGCCACCGAGTCCGGCAGCAGCATCCCGTGCTGGGCGTCGAAGTGCACCCAGCCGTCGCCCAGAGACGGGTGCAGACCACGCACCCGGGCGACGTCGTATGCCATGCCAGCCACCTTAAAGGGTCCGTGATTCCCGACAACCGGCTCGAAGCCGGTGGACGCACGGCCGTCGCCTGCCGATGCCTGACGACATCCCCGAGGCGCGCCTGGGCCGGACGCCTGGGCCGTAATACTAATGCAGGGAGCTCGCGGATCGGAGTGCTAATCGCGCGGTTGTTGCTGGTGGCCCCGACGCGCAGGTCGGGACGGGCCCGTCCCCGGCAATGGGGCTCCGGGGACGCGGACTACTGTCGCAGGCGACGACCAGAGTCAGCGTGAGACAGGGAATACAGGGAACCTCAGGGACATGACTATGAGCTCCGACGACGACAACATCGAGATCATCGGTGGTCCGGACGGCGACTCCGGCGACAACGACAGGTCACTGACGGACCTGGTGGAGCAGCCGGCGAAGGTGATGCGCATCGGCACGATGATCAAGCAGCTGCTCGAGGAGGTGCGTGCGGCGCCGCTCGACGACGCCAGCCGCAACCGGCTGCGCGACATCCACCAGACCAGCATCCGCGAACTCGAGGAGGGCCTGGCGCCGGAGCTGCGCGACGAACTCGACCGGCTCACGCTGCCGTTCCAGGAGGGCACGCCGTCCGACGCCGAGCTGCGCATCGCGCAGGCACAGCTGGTGGGCTGGCTGGAGGGGCTGTTCCACGGCATCCAGACCGCGTTGTTCGCCCAGCAGATGGCCGCCCGTCAGCAGCTCGAGCAGATGCGTCAGGGTGCGCTGCCGCCGGGCATCGCGGCGCCGGGGCAGCGCGGACCGTCGCACCCCGGGACCGGGCAGTACCTCTAGGCGGTGACCGGTATCTCCGAGCCGCGCATCGAGACGCGCAACGCGTGGGTGGAGTTCCCCATCTTCGACGCGAAGTCGCGCTCACTGAAGAAGGCTTTCCTGGGCAAGGCCGGCGGGACGATCGGCCGGAATTCGTCGAACGTCGTGGTGATCGAGGCGCTGCGGGACATCACGATGTCACTGGAGCACGGCGACCGCGTCGGCCTGGTCGGCCACAACGGGGCGGGCAAGTCGACGTTGTTGCGGCTGCTGTCGGGGATCTACGAACCCACCCGCGGCTCGACCACCGTCACCGGCCGGGTGGCGCCGGTGTTCGACCTCGGCGTCGGCATGGACCCGGAGATCTCCGGCTACGAGAACATCATCATCCGCGGCCTGTTCCTCGGCCAGACCCGCAAGCAGATGATGGCCAAGGTCGACGAGATCGCCGAGTTCACCGAGCTCGGCGAGTACCTGTCGATGCCGCTGCGCACCTACTCCACCGGCATGCGGGTGCGGCTCGCGATGGGCGTCGTCACCAGCATCGACCCGGAGATCCTGCTGCTCGACGAGGGCATCGGCGCGGTGGACGCCGATTTCCTGCGCAAGGCGCAGACCAGGCTGGCGGCCCTGGTGGAGCGGTCGGGGATCCTGGTGTTCGCCAGCCACTCCAACGAGTTCCTGGCCCGGCTGTGCAAGACCGCGATGTGGGTGGACCACGGCACGATCAAGATGACCGGCGGCATCGAGGACGTGGTGCGCGCCTACGAGGGTGAGGACGCCGCGCGGCACGTGCGCGAGGTGCTCGAGGAGGAGCGCGCGCGCGAGGGTCGCACGTGACTGAGCATGTGATCGCGGTGGTGGTCACCCACCGGCGCCCCGATCCGCTGGCCCGGTCGCTCAAGGCGCTGGCCTCCCAGAGCCGCCCGCCGGACCACCTGATCGTCGTCGACAACGACTTCTCTGATTCGGATACCCGCGTGCGCGATCTGGTGACCGGCCAGCCGGTGCCGTCGACCTATCTGGGCTCACGCCGAAACCTCGGCGGCGCAGGGGGATTCGCGCTCGGCATGCTGCACGCACTGGCACTGGGCGCCGACTGGGTGTGGCTGGCCGACGACGACGGCAGGCCCGCGGACGCCGACGTGCTGGCCACCCTGATGGCCTGCGCCGCCCGGCATTCGCTCGGCGAGGTGTCGCCGATGGTGTGCGACATCGACGACCCGTCGCGACTGGCCTTCCCGCTGCGCCGCGGGCTGGTGTGGCGGCGGCGGGTCGACGAACTGCGCGTTGACGGCAGCGGCGACCTGCTCGAGGGCATCGCGTCGCTGTTCAACGGGGCGCTGCTGTCCGCGGCCACCGTGGAGGCGGTCGGGGTTCCGGACCTGCGGCTGTTCGTCCGGGGCGACGAGGTGGAGGTGCACCGCAGGCTGGTTCGCTCCGGCATCCGGTTCGGCACCTGCCTGGACACCAGCTATCTGCACCCGTGTGGCAGCGACGAGTTCAAACCCATCCTCGGCGGGCGCATGCACACCCAGTACCCCGACGACGACACCAAACGGTTCTTCACCTACCGCAACCGCGGCTACCTGCTGTCGCAACCGGGCCTGCGCAAGCTGCAGGTGCAGGAGTGGGTGCGGTTCGGCTGGTTCTTCCTGGTGTCGAAGCGCGATCCGGCGGGCCTGCGTGAGTGGGTGCGGCTGCGCCGGATGGGCCGACGCGAAAGGTTCTCTCGATGACGTTCACCGACGCGGCTGCCCAGTCGCGGACCTTCGGCAGGGCGTGGGGCGATCTGGCCGGCGGCTTCGGCAAGCGCGAGCTGTGGCTGCAGCTCGGCTGGCAGGACATCAAGCAGCGGTACCGCCGGTCGGTGCTGGGCCCGTTCTGGATCACGATCGCCACGGGCGCCACCGCCGTCGCGATGGGGCTGCTGTACTCGAAGCTGTTCAAGCTCGAACTGGCCGAGCACCTGCCCTACGTCACGATGGGGCTGATCGTCTGGAACCTGATCAACGCCGCGATCATCGAGGGGTCCGAGGTCTTCATCGCCAACGAAGGTCTGATCAAGCAGCTTCCGACCCCGCTGTCCGTGCACGTGTACCGGCTGGTGTGGCGGCAGCTGATCCTGTTCGGCCACAACATGATCATCTTCGTGATCATCGCCATGATCTACCCGAAGCCGTGGCGCTGGACGGATCTCGCGGTCTTCCCGGCGCTGTTCCTCATCATGCTCAACTGCATCTGGGTGTCGCTGTGCTTCGGCATCCTGGCCACCCGCTACCGCGACATCGGGCCGCTGCTCGCCTCGCTGGTGCAGCTGCTGTTCTTCATGACGCCGATCATCTGGAACGAGGCGACGCTGCAGCAGCAGGGTGCGGGCAACTACGCCCGCCTCGTCGAGTTGAACCCGCTGCTGCATTACCTGGACATCGTGCGTGCGCCGCTGCTGGGCGCCGACCAGGAGCTGCGGCACTGGCTGGTGGTGATCGTGCTGACCGTGATCGGCTGGATCATGGCGGCGTTCGCCATGCGGCAGTACCGCGCGCGGGTGCCGTACTGGGTCTAGGGTCCGCCACTAGCGCCGCGAGATCGACATCGCGGTCGTGATCAGCCCATCTCAACGACCCAGGTGTCGATCTCGGCGGGTATCTCGCGGCGCTAGTCGATCGCTCAGCGCAGCCATCTGACGTACAGGCACTTCTCAGGCGGTTCGGCCGTTGACGACATATGAGCATTCCGCCATATGAACCGCCGCCGTCCGCGTCGTCGCCCGGTGCCGGTACCCAGCTGCTGTGCCCGAAGTGCGCGGGGGTCATGAAGACCTACGAGCGCAACGGCATCCACCTCGAGCAGTGCGACACCTGCCGAGGCATCTTCCTGGACTTCGGCGAGCTCGAGTCGCTGACCCAGCTGGAGAACCGGTTCGTTGCGCCGCCGCCACCGCCCCAGCAGCAGGGCTACGGCCAGGGGTATTCGCAGGGCTACGGCCAGAGCCATGGACACGGCTACGACCAGGGGCCGGGCTGGGGCCACCGCGGCAACAAGCGCTACCGCAAGCAGGGCTTCGGCGGGCTGTTCTTCTCCAGCTAGCGCCCCGTCATCCTGGCGCAGGCCGCCACCAGCAGGTCGTCGTCGGGGTGGTTGGCGGCGGCGTGCACGACGGCCGCCCGGGCGAACGGTTCGAGCACCGGCCACGGATCGGCAGGCGCCGCGGGTAGCGCGACGCCACCGGCGTCCCGGTAGGCGTCGAGGAACACCGCCCAGTCCTCATCCGGGATCAGCCCGGCCGCCCAGAAGCCGGCCGGCCGCGCGAGGTCCCACGCGGGGTCGCCGACGCCGAGGTCGTCGATGTCGATGAGCAGCCACGGCGAGTCCGGCATGCGACGGCCGAGCTGGCCGAGGTGCCAGTCGCCGTGCACCAGCACCGCGGGCCGGTCCGCGCTGCCCGTCCGCCACGCCGCCTCGGGCAGAGCCGCCGCCGCCGCGTACACGACGCCGCCGCCGAGCAACCGCGCCCGGTTCACCGACCGGCGCAACCGGGCCGGCCAGCCGTGCGGCAACCGCCGCTCCGGCCCCTGCGGGGACTCGGCGTGCAGCGTCGCCAGCAATCGTGCGGCGGCCTCCCAAGGAAGTCGATCCGGTTCCTGCGCAACGGTTTCCACCAGTGGCCAGCGCGTGCGCCAGCGGTCGCCGACGGGGTCCGGGTGATCGCGCAGCGGAGCGAGCAGACAACCCGGCCCGGACGCGGCGAGCCGGGCTGCGATGCGGAGGCGGACGGTCAACGCCCTCGGGTCCGTCCCGGCCCGGTGCAGCTTGTGCACGACGTCGCCGACGACGTCGATCTGCGCACCGGACCGGGTCAGCACCCGTCCACCGTAATCAGCGACGCGGCAGCGGGTTCGGCGCGGCGAGATTGATCCGGTTCCACGCGTTGATGGTCACCGCCATCGCGATCACCTGCGCCAGTTCGCGCTCGGTGAACACCTCGGCGGCGCGGTCGTACACCTCGTCGGGCACCTGCCCGCGGTTGGCCACCTCGGTGACGGCCTCGGCCAGCGCCAGAGCGGCCCGCTCGCGCTCGTCGAACAGGTCACCGGCCTCCTCCCAGGCGGCGATCAGCGCCAGCCGCTGCTCGGTCTCGCCCAGCTTGCGGGCGTCGTGGACGTGCATGTCGAGGCAGAACGCGCAGCGGTTTATCTGCGACGCCCGGATCTTCACCAGTTCGCCGATGATCGGTTCGACGTCCCTGGCCGAGGCGTTCGACAGCTGCATCATCGCCTCGTAGAGCTCGGGTGCGGCCTTGAACATCTTGATGCGGTTCGGCTTGTGGTCGATGGTCCGGGTGTCGAGTGTCTGTGTCATGCCGCCAACGCTAGTGCGGAAAAGCCCATCCGCATGGTTCAATCCGGGCATGACTTCGTGGGCCAATTCTGGGGCGCGCGATCTTCATCTCGATCTGCGCGCCGTGCGCCCCGGCACCCGAGGCGTACGTGACCAGCTGATCGACGCGTTGCGCGACGCCGTGCGGTCCGGCCGGCTGGCCGCGGGCACCATGCTGCCCCCGTCGCGCACGCTGGCCGCCGACCTCGGGCTGGCCCGCAACACCGTCGCGGAGGCCTACGCGGAACTCA
>NZ_JAUMSQ010000085.1:0-30744 GCF_030519285.1 Mycolicibacterium arseniciresistens | reverse complement strand
GCAACGGTCCGAGCGACTGGCCCGGCGCGAAGCCGGGGACGTCTCCCGGCGGGGCGCCGGTGCGGCCCATCAGGGGCATCAGTGCGAGCGGGTCGTCGGCGGGCAGGCCGGAGGCGTCGCGCGGCATCCCGGGGCCGAGCCCCTGGTAGGCGGCCAGGTGACCGGCTTCGAGCGGTCCGAGTTCGGGTGCGCTTCCGGTGATCGGCGGGAGGTTCACCGGCATCACGCCGGTCGCGTAGCCGGCGGCCCAGCTGAGCACGTTGCGGGCGTAGGCGACGGAGTTGTTGTACCGCAGGATCGCCGTCATCACCTGGGACTGGTCGCGCAGGTTCAGCCCGCCGCTGCAGAGGTAGCGCGCGGCCCCCAGCGAGGCGTCGAAGAGGTTCTGCACCTCGGCCTTGCCGTCGCCGTCGCCGTCGGACTTGTAGCGGGCCCACGTGCCGGGCAGGAACTGCATGGGGCCCATCGCGCGGGCGTAGACCACCCGGTCGGACGTCCGGCTCTGCACGATGACCTCGTTGCCCGCCAGGGTGCCGTCGAGGGCCGGGCCGTAGATCGGCTGCCGTGCGGTGCCGCGGGCGTCGGTGGCGCCGCCGTTGGCGTGCATCGACTCGATCCGTCCGATTCCCGCCAGCAGGTTCCAGCTCACGCCGCAGCCGGGGAAGGACTTCGCCATCATGCGTTCGGCATTGCGGTAGGCGCTCAACGCCATGGCCGGGATGCCGAGGCTGCCCGGCGCGTTGACGACGGCGGCGGGCGGCGGGGCGGACGCCGTCGAGGCGGCGATCCGGTAGTCCCGCGGCGCCATCTTGACCGCGATCACGTTGGGGCCCACGCGGTCTCGGGGAGAAGGCTCGACGGCGGCCAGCGGAGTGACCGCCGAGTCCCGCGTCGGGGTGGCGTCGGGTGCGGAGGCGCCGACGGCGCCGACGAGGATGACCGGTACCAGCACGGCGATACCGAACGCGGGCGAGCCCAAGGCCCGCCCTGCGTGACGTCGCGCGGCCGCGACGGCCGCCCCTCCCCCTATGCGCACTCAACCGTCCTCGGTCCGCGGTGACGTGTGAACCAAGTCACCATACCCATCTCTTGTTACGCGTGTTATCGCATTGGTCCACTGAGGCGTTAACTGGACCGCTTCGCTCGCCGTTCGCTCCCGTCGGGCCTCGTGTCCTTGGCCGAGGCGTCCCCGGCCGGTTCGAGCGCGGCGATCATCTCGCGGATCTCCTCCAGTTCGCGCCTCATGTAATCACGGGTGGCCACCTCGCCCACGGCCAGTCGCAGCGCTGCGAGCTCACGGGCGAGGTACTCGGTGTCCGCCTTGGTCTGGGTGGCTCTGCGACGGTCCTCTTCGAGCGAAACCCGGTCGCGGTTCTCCTGCCGGTTCTGCGCCAGCAGGATCAGCGGCGCGGCGTATGCAGCCTGGGTCGAGAACGCCAGGTTGAGCAGGATGAACGGGTAAGGGTCCCACCGCAGGCCGACCGCGAAGAGGTTCAGCGCGATCCAGATGATCACGATGAGTGTCTGTACGGCGAGATAGCGGCCGGTGCCGAGGAAGCGGGCGAGTTTCTCGCCGTACTGGCCCACGACTTCGCGGTCGAAGTTGAAGGTGAACCGCCGCCGCGAGGACCGCGGGGTGTCCAGCCGGCCGCGCGCCGACGAGTCGCTCATGCGGTTCCCTCGGTGCCGGAGAGCTCCGGTTCGTCGGCACGCTCGCGCCAGTCGTCGGGCAGCAGGTGGTCGAGCACGTCGTCGACCGACACCGCACCGACCAGATGGTTCTCCTCGTCGACCACCGGCCCGCAGACCAGGTTGTAGGCGGCGAAGTAGCGGGTGACCGCAGCGAGGGAGTCCTCGGGGGCCAGGCTCGGCAGGTCGGAGTCGAGGATGCCGCTGACGAGCGCGGCCGGCGGCTCCCGCAGCAGCCGCTGCAGATGCACGCAGCCGAGGTAGTGGCCGGTCGGGGTGGCGGTCGGCGGCCGGGCGACGAAGGCCAGTGACGCCACCGCGGGCGTCAGGTCGGGGTCGCGCACCCGGGCCAGGGCCTCGGCGACGGTGTTGTCGGGCGCCAGCACCACCGGTTCGGAGGTCATCAGACCGCCTGCGGTGTCGGGTGAGTGGCTGAGCAGGCGTCGCACATCCTCGGAATCCTCGGGATCCATCCGGCGCAGCAGCGCCTCCGCGTCGGCAGGCGTCATGGTGCCGAGCAGATCGGCTGCATCGTCGGGATCCATCGCCTCGAGCACGTCGGCGGCGCGGTCGGTCTTCAGGTGGTTGAGCACGTCGGCCTGGTCGTCCTCGGGCAGCTCCTGCAGCACGTCGGCCAGACGTTCGTCGTCGAGCGCCGCGACGAGTTCGTAGCGCCGCTTGGCGGGCAGCTCGCGGATCGCGTCGGCCACCTCGATGGGCCGCTGGCCCTCGAACTGCTCGAGCAGCGACGCCACCCCCTGGTCGGGCATGGCCAGCCCGGACGGCGTCAACCCGTGCACGTTCTGCCAGTCGACGATGTGGATGTTGCTGCGCCTGCCGAGCCTTCGTTGCGGGCGCACCGCGACGCGGGTCACCTTCCAGTCCCTGGTCCTGGTCTGCTCGATGCCCAGATCGACCACCACGACGTCGATTCCGGCGAGTTGGGGCAGGTCGGGATCGTCGACGCGAACCCGGGTCTCGAGCACCTGTCCGAGAACCAGCACCTCGCCCGGGCGCTGCGAGAACTTCCGCAACGACACGTTCCCCGTGTTCAGCGTCGCCGCGCTCGGCTCGATCGCCGTCACCCGCAGGATCGGGACGAAAATCCTTCTGCGGGTGAGCAATTCGACGACCAGGCCCAGTACGCGGGGCTGATGCCGGACGATGCTGATGCTGATCACGACGTCGCGCACCCGGCCGATGGACTCGCCGTCGGGACCGAGCACGGCCATGCCCGCCAGCCGTGCCGCGTAGACCCTGCTCACTGACGCCATGCCTCAAAGGGTAAAGAGTGGACCCGTGCACAACGCATATCGACCCCGCCGAACCTGCCTGTCCGTTCCCGGCAGCAGCGCCAAGATGATCGACAAAGCCAAGGGGCTGCCCGCCGACGAGGTGTTCCTCGACCTGGAGGACGCCGTGGCCGCGGACGCCAAAGCCGACGCCCGGCGGCAGGTGGCGGCCGCCCTGGCAGAGCCGGGATGGTCCGGTCAGCTGCGCGGTGTCCGGGTGAACGACTGGACCACGCCGTGGACCCATGCCGACGTGATCGAGGTGGTGACCGCTGTCGCCGAAGCCGGCGCGACGCTCGATCTCATCGTGCTGCCGAAGGTCACCGACGTGTCCCACGTCCACGCGCTCGACCTGCTGCTGACCCAACTGGAGACCTTGCACGGACTCGACATCGGCGGTATCGGCGTCGAGCCGCAGATCGAGAACGCCCAGGGACTGACCAACATCGACGCGATCGCCGCGGGGCCGCGGGTGCAGGCGCTGGTGCTCGGGCCCGCCGACATGATGGCGAGCCTCAACATGCGCACGCTGGTGGTCGGCGAGCAGCCCGAAGGCTACGACGTGGGCGACGCGTATCACCATGTGCTGATGCGCATCCTGATCGCCGCGCGCACGCACGGGGTCGCGGCGATCGACGGCCCGTTCCTCAAGGTGCGCGACGTCGACGCGTTCCGCCGGGTGGCCGGCCGGTCGGCGGCACTGGGCTTTGACGGCAAGTGGGTGCTGCACCCCGATCAGATCGCGGCGGGCAACGAGATCTTCAGCCCGCGGCAGGCCGACTACGACCACGCCGAGCTGATCCTCGAGGCCTACGAGTGGCACACGTCGCGCGCCGGCGGCGCCCGCGGTGCGGTGATGCTCGGCGAGGAGATGCTCGACGAGGCGAGCCGGAAGATGGCGCTGGTGGTCGCCGCGAAGGGCCGTGCCGCCGGGATGACCCGCACCGGCGCGCGGTTCGAGCCGCCCGCTCAGGCCGGAAGCGCTACGGCGCCCACTGCGGGCTCATGATCACCAGGCCCGCGACGACGATGACGTAGATCGCGTAGAACGCGAGAACCAGGGCGCCGAGGATGACGGCCGTCAGCGCCAGTCCGTGGCCGTCCTGGCCGGTGCGGCGGGTGTCGCGCATCGCGATGACGCCGAGGACCACTCCGACGATCGCCGGTACGCCGCACAGCACGAGGCCCACCGCCGACGCGATCAAAGCGATGATCGCGTTGGTGTTCGTGCCCCGTGGAGGGCCGTACCCGCCGGGCGGGGGATACGCGCCGTAGCCCGGATAGCCGGGATAGCCGGGATAGCCGGGATACGGCGGCTGATGGTTCGGCGTGCCGGCCCGGTGCGCGTCCGGTGGCGGCGGGGAGTTCTCCAGCGACGGGTACTCGACGCCGCGCGAATAGGGTTCCGGGTCGCCGGTCACGCCGAACTCATCATCGCGCCCCAGACGATCAGACTCAGGAACAGCGTGACGCCGCCGACCGCGATGCCCGCGATGGCAAGCCCCTGGCCGCCTTCCTGGTTCTGCTTGGTCTGGTTCAGCGCGACGATGCCGAGCACGATGCCGATGATCGACCCGACGAAGCAGAGCAACCCGACTGCCGAGGCCACCAGCGAGCCGATGGCCAACCCGTTCGTCTTGCCCGCAGGGGCGCCGTAGCCGCCGTAGTAGTCGCCGCCGGGGTAGCCGGTTGGCGCGCCATAGCCGGCGGGCGGGGGGTAGCCGGGCTGCGCCGGATACCCGGGCTGAGCCGGATAACCGGCGGGCGGCGGGTAGCCCCCCGGCGGGGCGTAGCCGCCGGGCGCGGGATAACCCGCGGGCGGCGGGTATTCGCCAGGCCCACTGAAACCGCCACCGGGCGTGGAGTAGCCGCCGGCCCCGTACGGCGGGGGCGGGTAGCCGCCCTGACCCTGGTACGACGGATCCGGGTAGGAGGGCGGCGGGTAGGAGGAACCCGGATAGGCCGGCGGCGGCTGGTCCGGAGGCGAGAAGCCCGGCGGCGGATAGCTCGGAGGAGCGGCGTACGCCGGCGGCAGGTCGGTGGGCTCGGTCGAGGACGGCGCCACGTCGGCCTGCGGGGACTGCTCGATCGGCGGCGCCTCGTAACCGCTGGTCCCGGGCGCCTCGTAGCCGCTCGAAGCCGGCTCGGCGGACCCGGATGGTGACGTCTCGCCTGCGTTCCCGTCCGGATTGGTCATGGGATTCAACCTAGCGCAACACGACCTCCGTTCGTGATCATGTGCACGGCGGGCACCAAGTCGGCCGCCGGGGCGTTGAACCGTTGTGAGAAGGCTGCGACGGAGGCCTTCATGGAGGAGAATGACCACCGATGACGAGCCCATTTTCAGCCGGTCAGACACCCGGCGCGACGCCTGCCAATCCTTCGCCGGTGCGCGGCGGGCCGGCCGCGCTGCCCACCCCTCCGAAGGGCTGGCCGATCGGTTCGTACCCCACCTACGCCGAGGCGCAGCGGGCCGTCGACTATCTGTCCGACCAGTCGTTCCCGGTGCAGCAGGTGACCATCGTCGGGGTCGACCTCATGCAGGTGGAGCGTGTCACCGGCCGGCTCAGCTGGCCGAAGGTTCTCGGCGGCGGCGTGCTCTCCGGCGCCTGGCTGGGCCTGTTCATCGGTCTGATCCTCGGCTTCTTCAGCCCGAGCCCCTTGAGCGCGCTGCTCACAGGTCTGATCGCCGGCGTGTTCTTCGGCCTGATCACGTCGGCCATCCCTTACGCGATGGCTCGCGGCACAAGGGATTTCAGCTCGACGATGCAGCTCGTGGCCGGACGCTACGACGTTCTGTGTGATCCGCAGGGCGCCGAGCGGGGTCGGGATTTGTTGGCCCGCTTGACCATCTGACGCCGGTCCCGGAGCCGTCCGCGAGGGGGCGGCGCAGGTCACGATTACCCGTCGATATCCCGGCACGCGCCGAAAGTGTTGCACATCACGCGCGACTCGCTCTACGGTTTGCGCGCGGGAGGTTCCCGCACCGGAGCCGCCTCGGCGGCGACATCGGATGTGGACGGGAGAGCCGGTGGTGCGCGCTCGGCGGCTATGTGCTGCAGCAGTCGCCGCGCTGTCGACGGCGTCGGTGGTGTCGGCGTGTGGATCGGACGGCGGCGGCAACGTCATCAATCTCTACACCTCGGCTAACGAGCTCGCGACGTTCTCGGCGCTGGCCAAGCGGTGCGAGGAGCAGCTGGACAACGGCTTCTCGATCCGGCAGATCAGTTTGCCGAAGAGCGCTGACGAGCAGCGGCTGCAACTGGCCCGGCGGTTGACGGGCAACGACAAGACGCTCGACATGATGGCCATGGACGTGGTGTGGACGCCCGAGTTCGCCGAGGCCGGCTGGATCGTCCCACTCGCCGATGATCCCGCCGGGATGGCGGAGACCGATGCCACCACCGACACGCTGCCCGGCCCCCTCGAGACGGCGACGTGGGAGGACAAGCTGTACGCGTCGCCGGTCACCACGAACACCCAGGTGCTCTGGTATCGCGCCGATCTCATGCCCGAGCCACCGGCAACGTGGGACGCGATGGTGGCGGAGGCGGGCCGGCTGAAGGCGGCCGGTCAGCCGAGCTGGATTGCCGTGCAGGGCAAGCAGTACGAAGGCCTGGTGGTGTGGTTCAACACGCTGTTGGAAAGCGCGGGCGGACAGGTGCTTTCCGACGACGGCAAGACGGTCACGCTCACCGACACGCCGGAGCACCGAGCCGCGACCGTCAAGGCGTTGCAGACCATCAAGTCGGTTGCCACAGCACCGGGGGCCGATCCGTCGATCACCCAGACCGACGAGAGCACCGCCCGACTGGCGCTCGAGCAAGGCAAAGCCGCACTGGAGGTGAACTGGCCCTTCGTGCTTCCGTCGATGTTGGAGAACGCGGTCAAGGGTGGCGTCGGCTTCCTGCCGCTGAACAAGCGACCGGACCTGACGAGCGCCATCAACGACGAAGGGACGTTCTCGCCCAGCGACGAACAATTCCGCACCGCTTATGACGCCAGCCGCGAGGTGTTCGGGTTCGCGCCCTTCCCGAGGGTCGACCCGAGTAGGCCCGCGAAGGTGACCCTCGGCGGGCTGAATCTCGCCGTCGCCAAGACCAGCCAGCACAAGGCCGAGGCGTTCGAAGTGGTCCGCTGCCTGCGCAGCCCGGAGAACCAGCGTTACACGTCGGTCGAGGGCGGGCTCCCCGCGGTCCGCGCCTCGCTGTACGACGACCCGGCGTTCCAGGCCCGCTACCCGCAGTACGAGATCATCCGCCAACAGCTCATCGACGCCGCGGTCCGGCCGGCGAGCCCGCAGTACCAGGCGGTGTCCACCCGGATCTCGGTCACTCTGGCGCCGATCACCGAGATCGATCCGGAACGCACCGCCGACGAACTCGCCGAACAGGTCCAGAAGGCCATCGACGGGAAGGGGCTCATCCCGTGACGGCCGGAGTGGATTCCGTGGCGACAGCCGACACCGACGACACGAAGTCGGAGCGTCGGCTCGCCTTCCTGCTGATCGCTCCCGCGGTGATCCTGATGCTCGCCGTGACCGCCTACCCGATCGGCTACGCGGTGTGGCTGAGCCTGCAGCGCTACAACCTCGCCACCCCCGACGACACCGAGTTCGTCGGCATCGACAACTACGTCACCGTGCTCACCGACGGTTACTGGTGGACGGCGCTGCTGGTGACCCTGGCGATCACCGTGGTGTCGGTGGCGATCGAGTTCGTACTCGGGATGGCGCTCGCCCTGGTCATGCACCGCACCATCTTCGGCAAGGGCGTGGTGCGCACGGCGGTCCTCGTCCCGTACGGCATCGTCACCGTCGCGGCGTCCTACAGCTGGTACTACGCATGGACGCCTGGCACCGGCTATCTGGCGAACCTGTTGCCGGAGGGCAGCGCGCCGCTGACCGAACAACTGCCCTCTCTGGCGATCGTGGTGCTCGCCGAGGTGTGGAAGACCACGCCGTTCATGGCCCTGCTGCTGCTGGCCGGGTTGGCGCTGGTGCCTCAGGATCTGCTCAACGCCGCGCAGATGGACGGTGCGGGCGCCTGGAAGCGGTTGCTCAAAGTGATTCTGCCGCTGATCAAACCGGCGATCCTGGTGGCCCTGCTGTTCCGCACGCTCGATGCGTTCCGGATCTTCGACAACATCTACGTGCTGACCCAGGGCGCCAACAACACCGGTTCGGTGTCGATCCTCGGCTACGACAATCTGTTCAAGGCGTTCAACATCGGGCTCGGTTCGGCGATCAGTGTGCTGATCTTCCTGTGCGTCGCGCTGATCGCGTTCATCTACATCAAGCTCTTCGGGGCGTCCGCGCCCGGATCCGACGAGGAGAGGCGCTGACGTGGCCGAGCGGGTGGGTGCCGGACGGGGCGCCGGGTGGGCTGTCGCGAACGTCCTCGTGGTGATCTACGCCCTGGTGCCGGTGTTGTGGATCTTGAGCCTGTCATTGAAGCCGACGTCGACCGTCAAAGACGGCAAACTGATCCCGTCTGAGGTCACCTTCGAGAACTACAAGGGCATCTTCTCCGGCGACGCGTTCTCCTCGGCACTGATCAACTCGATCGGCATCGGCCTGATCACCACGGCCATCGCGGTGCTCGTCGGAGGCATGGCGGCCTATGCCGTGGCGCGCCTGGCGTTCCCGGGCAAGAAGCTGCTCGTCGGCGTCGCGCTGCTGATCGCGATGTTCCCTCAGATCTCGCTGGTGACCCCGCTGTTCAACATCGAACGCCGCATCGGCTTGTTCGACACGTGGCCCGGACTGATCATCCCCTACATCACCTTCGCGCTGCCGCTGGCGATCTACACGCTGTCGGCGTTCTTCCGGGAGATCCCCTGGGACCTCGAGAAGGCGGCGAAGATGGACGGCGCCACCCCCGCGCAGGCGTTCCGCAAGGTGATTGCGCCCCTGGCGGCGCCGGGCATCGTCACCGCCGCGATACTGGTGTTCATCTTCGCCTGGAACGACCTGCTGCTCGCGTTGTCGCTGACCGCCACCCAGCGGGCGATCACCGCGCCGGTGGCCATCGCCAACTTCACCGGCAGCTCGCAGTTCGAGGAGCCCACCGGGTCGATCGCGGCGGGGGCGATGGTGATCACCATCCCGATCATTATCTTTGTTCTCATCTTCCAGCGGCGGATCGTCGCTGGCCTGACGTCCGGTGCGGTGAAGGGGTAGTCGATGGCCGAAATAGTGTTGGACGGGGTGACGAAGAGTTACCCGAACGGCGCGACGGCGGTCAAGGACCTGTCGATCTCCATCGCCGACGGCGAGTTCATCATCCTGGTCGGTCCGTCCGGGTGCGGAAAGTCCACCACGCTCAACATGATCGCCGGGCTGGAGGACATCTCGTCGGGTGAGCTGCGTATCGGCGGCGAGCGGGTCAACGAGAAGGCGCCCAAGGACCGCGACATCGCGATGGTGTTCCAGTCCTATGCGCTGTACCCGCACATGACGGTGCGGCAGAACATCGCCTTTCCGCTGACCCTGGCGAAGGTGAAGAAGGACGAGATCGCCTCGAAGGTCGCCGAGACCGCCAAGATCCTGGACCTCACCGAACTGCTGGACCGCAAGCCGGGTCAGCTGTCGGGCGGGCAACGCCAGCGGGTGGCGATGGGTCGCGCGATCGTGCGCGACCCCAAGGCATTCCTGATGGACGAGCCGCTGAGCAACCTCGACGCCAAACTGCGCGTGCAGATGCGCTCGGAGATCTCGCGGCTGCAGAGCCGGCTGGGCACCACCACGGTCTACGTCACGCACGACCAGACCGAGGCGATGACCCTGGGTGACCGGGTGGTGGTGATGCTCGCGGGCGTGGCCCAGCAGATCGGCACGCCCGAGGAGCTCTACAACAGGCCCGCCAACCTGTTCGTCGCGGGGTTCATCGGCTCGCCGGCGATGAACTTCTTCCCGGCGACGCTGACCGACGTCGGGGTGCGGTTGCCGTTCGGCGACATCACCCTGACCCAGCACGTGCACGACATGCTCGGCCGACACCGCAGGCCCGCCAACATCATCGTGGGCATCCGCCCCGAACACATCGAGGACGCCGCCCTGCTGGACGGCTACGCCCGCATCCGCGCGCTGACCTTCGACGTCGAGGCCGACATCGTCGAATCGCTCGGCGCCGACAAGTACGTGCACTTCAAGATCGAGGGCGAAGGCGCCCGGTCGGCGCAGCTGCAGGAGCTGGCCGCAGAGTCCGGTGCGGGCGAGAACGAGTTCGTGGCAAGGGTTTCCACCGAGTCCAGCGTGGCGCCGGGGCGGACGGTGCAGTTGGCGTTCGACACCTCGAAGCTGGTCATCTTCGACGCGGACACCGGCGCCAACCTCACCATCCCGCCTGCGGGGGAGAGCGCCGAACCGGCCTCTGCCGCGGTGACACCCGCCGCCGAGAAGCCTGCCGCCGAGAAGCCTGCGGCTGAGAAGCCTGCCGCCGAGAAGCCTGCCGAAGCGCCCGCCTCGGACGCGACTGCCGACGAGGCGCCCGCCGACGCCGCAAAGAAGTCCGACGCCGACCAGCCGACCAAACCGCCTGCCGAGTGACCGACGTCCTGGCCGAGGTGCGCGCCCGGCTGGGTGAGCACTTCGCCCGGGCCGGGATCGTCGCGGACCCCGCCGCCGCCAGCATCACCTTCCTCGGCACCGAACGCATCGACGTCCTGCGCTTCGGGCCGGCCGGCCGGCCGGGCATGGAAGGCGTCAATCACTTCGTCTCCCTTGGCTGTTCGCGGCACCCGATGTTCGATCCGACCGAACTGGTGACCGACGCCATCCACGGCCCGCGCGCCGAGGTGACCGTCGCACTGCGCGGCGCCACCCCGAAGGGCCTGGCTCGTTCGGTGGCGGTGCTGGCCGCCGCGCCCGCTGTCGAGGGGCTGGTGCTCGAGCCCGGCGCACTCGTCGACCTCGGCGAACCGTTGTTCGACCGCGCCCCGTTCACCGCATTCCTGTTGAGCGACAGCGACATCGGCGAGATCGCGCTGCCGGGGCCGATCGCCCCGGTCACCGTGCTGACCGCGACGCCGATCACTCCCACCGAAGCGGCGTGGGTGCGTCTGAAGGGCGCCGACGCGATGCGGGAGGCCTGGACGGCCGACGGAGTGGACGTCCTCGACCCGGACAGGCCTGCGGCGCGGCCGAATTAGAGCCAGTGGTTGCGGCGGAACGTGCGGTACAGCATGAAGCACACCGCGAACATCACCAGCAGCACCGCGGGGTACCCGTAGGTCCACCGCAGCTCGGGCATGTTGTCGAAGTTCATCCCGTAGATGCCCGCCATCGCGGTCGGCACCGCGGCGATCGCCACGTACGCCGAGATCTTGCGCATGTCGGTGTTCTGCTGCATCGAGATCTTGCCGACGGCCGCCTGCACCAGCGAGCTGAGCACCTCGTCGTAGCTGGCGATCCGGTCGGCGGCCTGGGTGTTGTGGTCGAGCACGTCGCGCATGTAGCGCCGGACCTCCTTGGAGATGAGGTCGTTGTGATCGGCGCCGATGCGCTGCAACGCCAGGGTCAGCGGGGTGACCGCCCGGCGCATCTCGACCACTTCGCGCTTGAGCAGGTAGATGTGCTCGATGTCGGTGGTGCTGGCGGGGGAGAAGATGTTCTCCTCCATCGCGTCGATGTCGGTCTCCACGAGATCGGTGACGTCGAGGTAGCCGTCGACCACGTGGTCGGCGATCGCGTGCATCACCGCATAGGGACCCAGCGCGCAGTTGGTGGGGTTGGCGTCCATCCGCTTGCGCACCCCGGCCAGCCCGCTGAAGTCGCCGTGGCGGACCGTCACCACGAAGTCCGCGCCGACGAACACCATGATCTCGCCGGTCTCGACGATCTCCCGGGCGTTGTCGATCGACGAGTGCTCGACGTAGTTGATGGTCTTCAGCACCAGGAACAGGGTGTCGTCGTAGCGCTCCAGCTTCGGTCGCTGGTGGGCGTGCACCGCGTCCTCGACGGCCAGTTCGTGCAGGCCGAAAACCTCGGCGACGGCCTGCATCTGGTGCTCGTCGGGCTCGTGCAGCCCGATCCACACGAACGCCGGACGGCCGTCGGCCTCGAGCTCGCGCACCCGGGCGAGTGCCGCGGCGTGGGTGAACTTGCCCGGCAGCCGCCTGCCCTCGCAGTACACGCCGCAGTCCACCATCGCCCGTGCGACGGGGACGTGGATGCTGGAGGCGTCGGGACCCATCGACCTGTTGCGGGTGGAGGTCCGCACCATCGACGGTGGCAGGGCGCGGAACGACGGCATGGGCCCACCTCCTGCGACACGATCGAAACCCCTGTTCGGGCCGTACAGATGCTACGCGCCGGAGCTGGGGGCCACCTGCGCGCCGCGGGTACTCACGCGGGGGGAATGGGGCACTGTGAGAATTCGCGGTCCGATACCCTTGCGCAGTGTCGGAAAGCATCGTGACCTCCTCGCCCGAGAGCGAGTCGCAGGCGCGCACCCCCCAGGTCGTCATCGATGACGCCGAGATCTTCGCGGCGCACGAAGGCGGGAAGCTCTCGGTAGGCATGAATTCGCCGCTGGACACCCAGCGCGCGTTGTCGATCGCCTACACCCCGGGGGTGGCTCAGGTGAGCCGGGCGATCGCCGCCGACCACACCCTGGCCGCGAAGTACACCTGGGCCAGCCGGCTGGTCGCCGTCGTCAGCGACGGCAGCGCGGTGCTCGGCCTCGGCGACATCGGCCCCGCCGCGTCGCTTCCGGTGATGGAGGGCAAGAGCGCGCTGTTCAAGACGTTCGGTGGGCTCGACTCGATCCCGATCGTGCTCGACACCAAGGATCCCGACGAGATCGTCGAGACCCTGATCCGGCTGCGCCCGACATTCGGTGCGGTCAACCTCGAGGACATCTCCGCCCCACGCTGCTTCGAGATCGAGCGCCGGGTGATCGAGGCGCTGGACTGCCCGGTGATGCACGACGACCAGCACGGCACCGCCATCGTGGTGCTGGGTGCGCTCTTCGGTGCGGTCGAGGTGCTCGGCCGCGACATGCACGCCCTCAAGGTGGTCATCTCCGGCGCCGGCGCCGCGGGGGTGGCCTGCGCGAACATCCTGATCGCCGCGGGCATCCGCGACATCGTCGTGCTGGACTCCAAGGGCATCGTGCACAGCGGGCGCGAGGACCTCAACACGTTCAAGGCCGAACTCGCCGCGAGCACCAATCCGCGGAACCTGACCGGCGGCATCGCCGAGGCCGTCAACGGGGCCGACATGTTCCTCGGCCTGTCCGCGGGCGTGGTGCCCGAGGAGATCATCGCCACCATGGCGCCCAAGGGCATCGTGTTCGCCCTGTCGAATCCGGATCCGGAGATCCACCCCGACGCCGCCCGCAGGCACGCGGCGGTGGTGGCCACCGGGCGCAGCGACTTCCCGAACCAGATCAACAACGTGCTGGCGTTCCCCGGGGTGTTCCGCGGTGCGCTCGACGCCGGCGCCCGCCGCATCACCGAGAAGATGAAGGTCGCCGCGGCCGAGGCCATCTTCTCCGTGGTCGGCGACGACCTGGCCGTCGACCACATCGTCCCGAGCGCGCTCGACCCCCGGGTCGGACCCGCGGTGGCCGAAGCGGTGGCCGCGGCGTCGCAGGTCTGAGCCGACGATGCGCCGGCTGGCGTTGGCGCTCGTCGCACTCGTGCTCAGCGGCTGCGGCGGTCCGCCCGCCCCGCCACTGGTGACCATCGGCGCCCACACCGACACCGAGTCGGTGGTGATCGCGCACCTGTATGCGGCGGCGCTGCGCAACTACGGCACGGCCACCGTGGTGCTGCCGTCGGACGACCCGCTGACCGCGCTCGACGCCGGCGACGTTCGGGTGGTGCCCGGGCTGACCGGCCGGCTGCTGCAGCGCTTCGAGCCAGGGGCCACCGCCCGGGCGGGCGAACAGGTGTACCGCGAGCTGCTGGCGGCGCTGCCCGAGGGAATCGCCGCAGGCGACTACGCGATGTCGGCGCAGGACCGGCCGGCGCTCGCCGTCACCGAAGCCACCGCGGAGGCGCGCGGCGAACGGCTGTCGGCGTTGACCGGCCGCTGCGCCGAGGTCCGCCCGGGAAAGGTGGCCGGGGTGCAGACACCGTCGGTCGTCGGCACCTGCCGGCTGCCCGCGCCGCGCGAATTCCCCGACGAGTCCGCACTGTGGGCCGCGCTGCGGGCCGGCCGGGTGAACGCCGTGTGGACCACCACGGCCGCGCCTGCGATCCCGGACGACGTCGTGGTGCTGGCGGACCGCTCGGCGCTGATCCGTGCCGAGAACGTGGTGCCGCTGTACCGGCGCAACGAACTCGACGAGTCACAGGTGCTGGCGCTCAACGAGGTCGCCGGAGTGCTCGACACCGCGGCAATCGCGGAGATGCAGCAGGCGGTGGACGACGGGGCCGACCCGGCGCGGGTCGCCGACGACTGGCTGTCCGCCCACCCGCTGCGCGACTGACGTTCCTGCGCGAGCCGGGCGTGCGTTACTTCGGCGGTGGCATCATCCGCGACGTGAACGCCGCGAACAGCCGCTGATAGTGCGGTCCGGTGATGCGCACGAGTGCATCGAGCACCTTGGCGTCGTTGCCGATGAGGACGCGGGCCTTGTTCTTGCGCACGCCGTCGAGGATGACCACGGCGGCGCGGCGCGGCGACATGGACGCCAGCTTCTTGTCGAACACGTTGGCCAGCTGCTCGGCGTCGAGTCCTTCGGCCGCGGTGGCGTTGCGCGCGATCGCGGTCTTGATGCCGCCGGGGTGCACGGTCGTCACCTTGACCGGATGCTGAGCCAGGATCATCTCCTGCCGCAGCGCCTCGGTGAATCCGCGCACGGCGAACTTGGCCGCGTTGTAGGCGGCCTGGCCGGGCACGGAGAACAGCCCGAACACGCTCGACACGTTGATCACGTGGCCGTCGCCGGACTCGATGAGGTGCGGCAGGAACGCCTTGGTGCCGTTGACGACGCCCCAGAAGTCGACGTCCATCACCCGCTCGATGTCCTTGTACTGGCTGATCTCGACGTCGCCGGTGAACGCGATCCCGGCGTTGTTGTAGATCTGGTTGACCTTGCCGAAGTGGTTCTTGACCTCGTCGGCGTAGAGGTGGAACGCCTCGCGCTCGGTGACGTTCAGGCGGTCGGCCTTCACCGGCGCCCCGATGGCCTTCAGCCGCTCCTCGGTGGCCGCCAGTCCCTCGGTGTCGACGTCGCTGATCGCCAGCTTGGCGCCGGAGCGGGCCAGTTCGATGGCCAGCGCCTGGCCGATGCCCGATCCAGCTCCGGTCACCACGGCGACCTTCCCGGCGAAGCCGTCCATGTGTGCACTCCTCTTGTCGTTGCCTCGGGACGAGGTTAGTCGGTACCCGCGGTACCACCGCCGCGGGGGCGATGCGTAACGGCGCCGCCGCCGACGGCGATGCCAAGTCATGCAGCGAATCAAGCGCACCCATCGCGTGGCGGCCGCCGCGCTCGCCGTGACCGCGGGCCTGTTCGGCGCCGCCCTGTCGGTCGGGGCGGCTCCGGCCCAGGCCGACCCGGCCACCGATGTGTTTCTCGACAGCCTCGGCGGCCCGGGGCTCTCGGGCATCGACCCGGCGACCGCGACACAGGTCGGACAGCAGATCTGCCCGATGCTCGTCGATCCCGGTCAGAACGCGGCCAACGTCGCCGGCGAGGTGTCCGAGGCGCTCGGCCGTCCGCTGGGCCCGGCCACCATGTTCACCGGCCTGGCCATCTCGGCGTTCTGTCCCGGTGCGATGGCTTCGCTGGCCAACGGCCAGACGCCGTTCCCGATGCCGATGCTGGGCTTCTGAGGCCCGACAGGTCCCGAACGAGAAGTCAGGGTCGTGATCCGCGGAGGATCACGACCCTGACTGCTATCTGGTGAACGGGGTTACGGGGCGAAGGCCTCGTCGAGGATTTCCTGCTGCTCGACGGCGTGCACCTTCGACGATCCCGATGACGGCGCCGACATCGCCCGCCGCGACACCCGCTTGATGCCGGTGAAGTAGTCCGGCAGCAACTCGGGCAGGATCAGGCCGAACGACGGCCACGCGCCCTGGTTGGCCGGCTCCTCCTGCACCCAGAACTTCTCCTCGACGTTCGGGTACATGTCGAGCGTCTCGGCCAGTCGCCGCCGCGGCAGCGGCGCCAACTGCTCGACGCGCACGATCGCGATGTCGTCGCGCTTCTCCTTGGCCTTGCGGGCCGCCAGCTCGTAGTAGATCTTGCCGCTGGTCAGCAGCACCCGCTTGACCTTCGACCGGTCGCCGTCGCCGTCGGTGTAGGTCGGCTCCTCCATCACCGAGCGGAACTTGCCCTCGGTGAACTCGCGCAGATCGCTGACCGCGGCCTTGTTGCGCAGCATCGACTTCGGCGTGAAGACGATCAGCGGCCGCTGGATGCCGTCCATGCCGTGCCTGCGAAGCAGATGGAAGTAGCTCGCCGGGGTCGACGGCACGGCGATGGTCATCGAACCCTCGGCCCACAGCTGCAGGAACCGCTCGATGCGGCCCGACGTGTGGTCGGGACCCTGCCCCTCGTGGCCGTGCGGCAGCAGCAGCACCACGTCGGAGAGCTGACCCCACTTGGCCTCGCCGGAGCTGATGAACTCGTCGATGATGGACTGCGCGCCGTTGACGAAGTCGCCGAACTGCGCCTCCCACAGCACCATCGCGTCGGGGTTGCCGACCGAGTAGCCGTACTCGAAGCCGACCGCCGCGAACTCCGACAGCGCCGAGTCGTACACCAGGAACTTGCCGCCGGTGGGCGTGCCGTCCGGGTTGGTCGCCAGCATCTGCAGCGGGGTGTACTCCTGCCCGGTCTTGCGGTCGATGATCACCGAGTGGCGCTGGGTGAACGTGCCGCGTCGGGTGTCCTGACCGGACAGCCGCACCAGCTTGCCCTCGGCGATCATCGAGCCGAGCGCGAGCAGTTCGGCGAAGGCCCAGTCGACCTTGCCCTCGTAGGCCATCTCGCGGCGCTTCTCCAGCACCGGCTTGACCCGTGGGTGCACGGTGAAGCCGTCGGGGACGTTGAGGAACGCATCGCCGATGCGGGCCAGCTCCGCCTTGTCGACGGCGGTAGACAGCTTCGCGGGCAGCACCTGGTCGGCCTCGACGGACTCACTGGGCGCGATGTCGTGCTTCTCGAGTTCGCGGACCTCGTTGAACACCCGCTCGAGCTGGCCCTGGTAGTCGCGCAGGGCGTCCTCGGCCTCCTTCATCGAGATGTCGCCGCGGCCGATCAGCGCTTCGGTGTAGGTCTTGCGGACCCCGCGCTTGGTGTCGATCACGTCGTACATGCCGGGCTGCGTCATCGACGGGTCGTCGCCTTCGTTGTGCCCGCGGCGGCGGTAGCACAGCATGTCGATGACGACGTCCTTCTTGAACTTCTGCCGGAAGTCGACGGCGAGCTTGGCCACCCACGCGGCGGCCTCGGGATCGTCACCGTTGACGTGGAAGATGGGCGCGCCGATCATCTTCGCCACGTCGGTGCAGTACTCCGACGACTTCGAGTCGTGCGGCGAGGTGGTGAATCCGATCTGGTTGTTCACGATGATGTGGATCGTGCCGCCGGTGCGGTAGCCGCGCAGCAGGGCCAGGTTCAGCGTCTCGGCGACCACGCCCTGGCCGGCGAACGCCGCGTCGCCGTGCAGCATCATCGGCACGACGGTGAACGCGTCGTCGCCGTCACCCTTGTCGAGCAGGTCCTGCTTGGCGCGCACCAGACCCTCGAGCACCGGGTCGACGGCCTCCAGGTGCGACGGGTTGGCCGTCAACGACACCGCGATGTCGTTGTCGCCGAACATCTGCAGGTAGATCCCGGTCGAGCCGAGGTGGTACTTGACGTCGCCGGAGCCGTGCGCCTGCGACGGGTTCAGGTTGCCCTCGAACTCGCTGAAGATCTGCGAGTAGGGCTTGCCGACGATGTTGGCCAGCACGTTGAGCCGGCCGCGGTGCGGCATGCCGATGACGACCTCGTCGAGACCGTGCTCGGCGCACTGGTCGATGGCGGCGTCCATCATCGGGATGACGGTCTCGGCGCCCTCCAGTGAGAACCGCTTCTGCCCGACGTACTTGGTCTGCAGGAACGTTTCGAAGGCCTCGGCCGCGTTGAGCTTGCTCAGGATGTACTTCTGCTCGGCGACGGTCGGCTTCTCGTGCTTGACCTCGACGCGCTCCTGGATCCACGTCTGCTGCTCGGGCTCGAGGATGTGGGTGTACTCGACGCCCACGTGGCGGCAGTAGGAGTCGCGCAGCAGGCCGAGCACGTCGCGCAGCTTCTTGCGCTCGGCGCCGGCGAAGCCGCCGACCTTGAACTCGCGGTCGAGGTCCCACAGCGTCAGGCCGTGGCTGTTGACGTCGAGGTCCGGATGGCTGCGGAACCGGTTCTTGTCCAGCCGCAGCGGGTCGATGTCGGCCATCAGGTGACCGCGGTTGCGGTACGCCGCGATCAGCTCGATCACCCGGGCGTTCTTGTCCTCGATCGAGTCGGGGTTGTCGATGCGCCAGCGCACCGGCTCGTACGGGATGCCGAGCTCGCGGAAGATCTCGTCGAAGAACTCGTCGGACAGCAGCAGCTGGTGCACCGTGCGAAGGAAGTCGCCGGACTCCGCGCCCTGGATGATGCGGTGGTCGTAGGTCGACGTCAGGGTGATCAGCTTGCCGACGCCGAGGTCGTTGATGCGCTCCTCGCTGGCGCCCTGGAACTCCGCCGGGTACTCCATCGCGCCGACACCGATGATGGCGCCCTGGTTGCGCATCAGCCGCGGCACCGAGTGCACGGTGCCGATGGTGCCCGGGTTGGTCAGCGAGATCGTGACGCCGGAGAAGTCCTCGCCGGTCAGCTTGCCGTCGCGGGCACGTCGCACGATGTCCTCGTAGGCGGCGATGAACTGGCCGAAGGCCAGCGACTCGGACTTCTTGATCGCCGCGACCACCAGCTGGCGGTTACCGTCCTTGCCGGGCAGATCGATCGCCAGGCCCAGATTCGTGTGCGCGGGGGTGACCGCGTTGGGCTTGCCGTCGACCTCGGCGAAGTGCCGGTTCATGTTCGGGAACTTGTTGACGGCCTGCACGATCGCGTACCCGATCAGGTGGGTGAACGAGATCTTCCCGCCGCGGGTGCGCTTGAGGTGGTTGTTGATGACGACGCGGTTGTCGATCATCAGCTTCGCGGGGATGGCCCGCACGCTGGTGGCGGTGGGCACCTCGAGCGAGGCGGACATGTTCTTGGCCACGGCCGCCGCGGCGCCGCGCAGCACCTGGTTCTCGTCGTCGCCACCGGAGGCGGCGGCCTTCGGCTTGGCGTCCGGCGCCTTCTCGGTCTTGTCGTTCTTCTCGGCGGGCTTGTCGCTCTTGTCGTTCTTCGCGGCAGGCTTCTGCGGCGCCTTGTCGGCGGGTTTCTCCGCAGGCTTGTCGGCAGACTTCTCGGCAGACTTCTCGGCAGGCTTCTCGGCAGGCTTCGCCGGCGCGGGCTTGTCGTTCTTCGCCGGCGCCGACCCGGACTTCGCGGTGCCGTTGGCGGCCGACTTGTCGGCGGACTTGGCCTGCGGCGGGGGCGCGGGTGCGGGTTCGGGCGGCGACTTGGGCGCGGATCCGCGGGCCGGTTGGCCGTTACCGCCCTTGGCCGCCGACGTCCCGGTCGGCTCCGGGTTGTAGTCGACCAGGAATTCGTGCCAACTGGGGTCGACCGACGAGGGGTCCTCGCGGAACTTGCGGTACATCTCCTCGACCAACCACTCGTTCTGTCCGAATGGTGAAGGTGAACTGCTCACGGCAGCTACTCGCCTCGATTCCGTCGCCTCGGGCAAGCATTGGCAAGGTGCTCGCCGCTTTCGTGTCCTGGTTCTAGCGTCCTCGTGTTCGCGGCCTACGTCGCGAGTACCCGCTCGTCCGCCGCCTAAAGGCTAGCGCTCTGGCATCGGCCGGACCACGTCGATGCACTTATGGTCTTAGTGGTCTTGCGGGGTGCATCGATCAATGCCGTTTCAGGGCTGCGCGGAGGGCAGCACGTGCAGCGTCGAGGGCCACCGCGGCGGCGGCGGACCGAACGCGTTTCGGGCGTTGTCGACGATCTTGCGGCCCATCAGGCGGTTGCCGACGCCGCCGACGACCGCGCCGATGCCGACCGGCAGCACCTTGCCGAACGCCAGGGCTCCCCGCTTGATCGTGTAGCGCTTGACGAAGTACTTGAGCAGCCGCGAGTTGAGTTGCGTCACCGCGGGCAGCGGCAGCGTCGCCGCGCCGTCGCTGATCCATCCACCGCTGGTGCGGCCCCGCCCGATCAGGTCGGCGAGGGCGTGCTTGCTGTCCTCACCGACCAGCACCGACAGCACCAGCGCGCGGCGGCGCTCGCGGTGCTCGGCGGGGATGCCGTGCACCTCGGCCACGGCGAGCACGAACACCGACGTCGCCTCGAGGAACAGCACGCTCTCACCGGCCACCGCCGACATCGCGGCGAGCGTGCCGATGCCGGGGAACGCCGCGGCGGACCCGACGGCCGCACCGCTGGCCATCACCGCGCCCACGTAGTGCTTCTCCAGCGACGTGATGATCTCGGCCGGGCCGGCGTTCGGACGCGCATGGCGCAACCGGTCGACGTAGGCGCGCACCGCAGGCGCCTGCACGCGGGTGCTGCCCTCGATGATCTGGGACAGCACGCGCGCGGCGGTGCCGGGACTCTCGGCCGAACCGTCCGTGGTCGCGGGCAGCTTGGTCTTGCGGGACCGAGCGCTCATTCCGGGCCTCCCCGTGTGCGAACCGTGCGTGAGCCGTGGCTGTCCAGGCTATCGGGTCGACAACGAGCGGCGGCGGCCGCGGGTGCCCGGCGGTGATCGCGGTCACGGCCGGGAAGAAAATATTGATATGCGGTGCTAACCAATTGCATGGCATCATCCCCACGCGTGAGCCCGCCTGTGCCAGCAACCCGCACCCCGCAGCGCGACTCCACGCCGCCGCGACGGGTGAAGATGATCCTCGTCCTCGGCGCCCTGGTCGCGCTGGGTCCGCTCACCATCGACATGTACCTGCCCGCACTGCCCGGCATCGGCGACGAATTCGGCGTGTCGTCGTCGGTCGCCCAGCTGACCTTGACCGGCACGCTCGCCGGGCTGGCGCTGGGCCAGCTGATCGTCGGACCGCTGTCGGACTCGCTGGGCCGCCGGCGGCCGCTGATGGTCGGCATCGTCCTGCACATGGTGGCGTCGGTGTTGTGCGTGCTGGCGCCGAACATCGCGATCCTCGGCGTGGCCCGTGGACTGCAGGGCATGGGTGCCGCCGCCGCCGCGGTGGTCGCGATCGCCGTCGTGGGTGACCTGTTCTCCGGGTCCGCGGCCGCCACCGTGATGTCGCGGCTGATGCTGGTGCTCGGCGTGGCGCCGGTGCTGGCGCCATCCCTGGGGGCCGCGGTGCTCCTGCACGCCTCGTGGCACTGGGTATTCCTCGCGCTGGTCCTGCTGGCCGGACTGCTGCTGCTGCTCGCCGCGCTGGCGCTGCCCGAGACGCTGCCGGTCGCCCACCGGCGGCCGCTGCGGGTGCGCGGCATCGCCGCCACCTACGCAGGCCTGCTGCGCGACGCGCGGTTCGTCATCCTGGTCCTCGTCGCGGCGCTGGGCATGTCCGGTCTGTTCGCCTACATCGCGGCCGCCCCGTTCGTGCTGCAGGGCCGCTACGGCGTGGATCAGCAGACCTTCGCGCTGCTGTTCGCCGCGGGCGCGGTGGCGCTGATCGGCTCCACGCAGTTCAACGTGGTGCTGCTGCGCCGGTTCACCCCGCAGACCATCGTCGTGTGGGCGCTGTCCTCGGCGTCGCTGGCCGGCGCGGTGTTCGTCGGGATCACCGTCGCCGAGGTCGGCGGCCTGTACGGCTTCCTGGTGCCCGTGTGGGTGATCCTGGCCGCCATGGGACTGGTGATCCCGAACGCGCCCGCCGTGGCGCTGTCGCGGCACTCCGAGGCCGCGGGCACCGCGGCCGCGTTGCTGGGCGCCGCACAGTTCGGGCTCGGCGCCGCCGTCGCACCGCTGGTCGGCGTGCTCGGCAACGGTGAGTTCGCGCTGGCGGTGGTGATGACGGCGGGCATGGTGATCGCACTGTTGGCGCTGCTCGCGGTGGGTGCGCCGGCGTCCGACGACGAAGCCGACGCCGAGCGTGAGGCGGTCGCCGAAGCCGTGTGACCGGCGGCGCGGCGCCGACCCTGACTTGTCGTGCCTGCAGCGGGTACGTAGCGTCGGTGGATCGTTGGTTAGCGAGTCGACGCCATATGTTCTCTTCACCTGCTGCCCGGAGGCCGGGACGTGACGGTGCGGCACAGCCGCGACCGGGCGATGCCGTGACCGCAGGCGAGCCGGCGGTCAACCCGTGGCATGCCCTGTGGGCGATGATGATCGGCTTCTTCATGATCCTCGTCGACGCCACCATCGTCGCCGTCGCGAATCCGTCGATCATGGAGAACCTCGGCGCGGACTACGACGCCGTGATCTGGGTGACGAGCGCCTACCTGCTGGCCTACGCCGTGCCCCTGCTGCTCGCGGGCCGGCTCGGCGACCGGTTCGGGCCCCGCAACATCTACCTGGCCGGGCTCGCGGTGTTCACCGTCGCCTCGCTGTGGTGCGGCCTGGCGGGCAGCATCGAGATGCTGATCGCCGCGCGGGTGGTCCAGGGTGTCGGCGCGGCGCTGCTCACCCCGCAGACGCTCTCGACGATCACCCGCATCTTCCCGCCCGAACGGCGCGGCGTGGCGATGAGCGTGTGGGGCGCCACCGCGGGTGTCGCGACGCTGGTCGGCCCGTTGGCCGGCGGGGTGCTGGTGGACACGCTGGGCTGGCAGTGGATCTTCATCGTCAACGTGCCGGTCGGCGTCGCCGGCCTGCTGCTGGCCGCCCGGTTTGTGCCTGCGCTGCCCACCAGGAAGAACGGGTTCGACATCCCCGGTGTGCTGCTGTCGGGGCTGGGCATGTTCCTGATCGTCTTCGCCCTGCAGGAGGGGCAGTCGCACAACTGGGCGGCGTGGATCTGGGGCTGCGTCGCGCTCGGCGTCGGCGCGATGGCCGGGTTCGTCTACTGGCAGTCGGTGACCCCGCACGAGCCGCTGATCCCGCTGCAGATCTTCCGGGACCGCGATTTCAGCCTGTCCAACCTCGGGATCGCGACGATCGGCTTCGTGGTCACCGGGATGATCCTGCCGCTGATGTTCTACGCGCAGGCGGTCTGCGGGCTGTCACCCACCCGGGCGGCGCTGCTCACCGCTCCGATGGCGATCGCGACCGGGGTGCTGGCCCCGCTCGTCGGGCGCATCGTCGACCGGTCGCATCCGCGGCCGGTCGTCGGCTTCGGCTTCTCCGCGCTGGCCATCGCGCTGACCTGGTTGTCGATCGACATGACCCCGTCGACGCCGATCTGGCGGCTGGTGCTGCCGATCACGCTGATGGGCATCGGCATGGCCTTCATCTGGTCGCCGCTGGCCGCCACCGCCACCCGCAACCTGCCGCCGACGCTCGCCGGGGCGGGGTCGGGGGTGTACAACGCGACGCGTCAGGTCGGCTCGGTGCTGGGCAGCGCCGGGATGGCGGCGTTCATGACCTCGCGGATCGGCGCCGAGATGCCCGCGGCCGGGCCGGCCCCGGGCGGCGAGGGTGCCGTCACCGCGCTGCCGGCGTTCCTGCACGAACCATTCGCCGCGGCGATGTCCCAGTCGATCCTGCTGCCGGCGTTCGTGGCGCTGTTCGGTGTGGTGGCCGCACTGTTCCTGCTGGGGTTCGGCGGCCGGCCGGAGCGGGTGTCCGTCGCGGCCGGCGAGGTCGATCCCGAGGCGCGCACCGACGTGATGCATGCGGCCGCGCACGCCGACGACATGTACGACGCGTACGACTTCGACGACGACCACTACCTCGAGTACACGGTGGAATGGGACGACCCGCCGCCCGCGCCCGCCCGGCCGGTTGTGGGCGACGACGACCCCGTCACCGAACCTCTGGCGTCGCGCGTCGAGCATCCGCTGCCCGCCCCCGCCGACGTCTGGCACAGCGATCCGGTCGAGTCGTGGCACAGCCTGCTCGACGACGACGATGCGTCGGCCGACACCGATTCCGGTCCGGAGCCCGAACCCATCCCGGTGCGGGCCGAATCCGAGCCCGATCCCTGGCGCAACATCCTGGAGGCGTTGATGGCCGACGCCCCGCCGGAGCCTTCGGCCGAATCGAACGGTCTTGCACACAACGGGTTCCATGTCGACGAGGAGCAGCGCCTGCAACTGCTGCCGCAGGTCGATCCGCCGCCGGTCGAGCCGCCGGCGCCGGCGCACGACCCGTTCCTGACCAACGGCCACCGGCCCCGCCCCCGTCACCGCCACGTCGAGTCGCCGCACCCGAACGGTTCGGCAGGCCACGGCAGGCACTACCGCGACGAGCACGAGGAAGCGCCGCGCGGCCGTCACTCCCGGCCGTCGTGAGGCGCCGGAAGCCTCAGCGGAACAGCACGGCCGCGTTCAGGTAGCCGGTCGGATCGAGCGCCGCCTTGACCGCGCGCATCGTCGAGACGTCGTCCTCGGTGCGCGACATCGTCAGGTAGTCGCGCTTGCGCGAGCCCACCCCGTGTTCGGAGCTGACGTTGCCGCCGTGCTCGGCGATCAGCGTCATCATCGCCGCGTACAGGTGCTGCTCGGCGGCGGTGTCGACGCGCAGTACGTTGAGGTGCAGGTTGCCCTCGCCGATGTGGCCGAACAGCACCGGGATCGCTTCGGGGGCATGTGTTTTCACCAGGTCGGCCGAGGCGGCGGCGAACTCGGCGACCGATTCGAGCGGCAGTGACACGTCGAACTTCAGCGGCGGGCCGTACACGCCGAGGATCTCCAGCACCGCCTCGCGCACGCGCCACAGCCGCTGCTGCGCGGCCACGTCGACACCGACGGCGGGTTCGCCGCTGACGTCGATGTCATCGAACGCCGCCGCGAGCCGCTCGCCGGGGTCGTCGGCGCCTGCGAGTTCCATCAGCAGCAGCCACGGCGCGTCCACCGGCGCCGCGACACCCATCTTCTCGGCGGTCACCGCACAGGCGCGCCCGTCGATCATCTCGAGCGCCGCGATGCCGTCGAGGTCACGGAACAGCCGGCCGGCGGCGACCAGCGCCGCGAGGTCGGCGAACCCGCAGACCGCGGTGATCCGGTGTGCCGGCGTCGGATACAGCCGCAGTTCCAGTTCGGTCAGCACACCCAGCGTGCCCTCCGCTCCGACGAACAGCGACGCCAGGTCGTAGCCGGTGTTGTCGCTGCGGACCCGGCTGAACCGGCGCAGCAGCGTCCCGTCGGGCAGCGCGACCTCCAGCCCGAGCACCTGCTCACCCATGTTGCCGTAGCGCACGGTGCGCAGCCCACCGGCATTCGTCGAGGCCATCCCGCCCACCGTCGCCGAATCGCGCGCCGCCAGGTCGACCCCGAACACCAGGCCGGCGGCCACGGCGGCCTGCTGCACGGATCCCAGTGTCACACCCGCGCCGACCCGCACCCGACGGTCGGCGACGTCGACTCCACTTGTCGCCGTGAGCCGTTCGGTCGACAGCAGCACGTCGTCGTGCTCGGGGACGGTGCCCGCGACCAGCGATGTCCGGCCGCCCTGCACGGTGACGTGTGCGCCCGCGTCGCGGCACTCCCGCAGCACCTGCGCGACCTGCGCCGCGTCGCCCGGGCGGACCAGGGCGGCGGCCCGGCCGCGGTATCTGCCGGTGTAGTCCACGCTGCGCCCGGCAAGCAGGTCGGCGTCGGTGCTGACGTACGCCGCGCCGACGACGTCGGACAGCCTGCCGGGCAGCGAGCCGGTCACGACGACGCCACTGTCAGGAACGCGCCGAGCTCGACGAGCCGGTCCGGGGTGGCGGGCAGGTACTCGGTGAGCGTCTCCGCCCGCACGACGAATGCCGCGTACTTGGCCCGGCTGATCGCCACGTTGAGCCGATTCCTGTTGAGCAGGAACGAGATTCCGCGAGGAACGTCGTCGATCGACGAGGCCACCATCGACACGAACACCACCGGCGCCTGCTGGCCCTGGAACTTGTCGACGGTGCCCACCGGTACGTCGTCGAAGCCCGCGGTGTCCAGGTGCCGGCGCAGCAGCGTCACCTGCGCGTTGTAGGGCGTGACGATCAGCACGTCGTGCTGGCCCAGCGGGCGGGTGCCGTGCTCGTCGGACCACGGCGAGCCGATCAGCCGGGAGATCTCGGTGACGATCGCCGCGGCCTCCTCCGGACTCTCGGTCGCGTTGCCGTCGTGTCGAACGGGCAGCACCCGCACGCCCGGCGCCAGACCCTCGAGCCGGCGGGCGGCGGTCACTGCCTCGAATGAACGCAGCCTCCCGTCGTAGGACAGCCGCGACACCGCTGCGCACACGTCGGGGTGCATGCGGTACGAGCGGTCGAGGAAGTAGCCGAGCTCGGTGGGCAGCGTGTGCGCGTCGCCGACCAGCCAGCCCAGTGCGGAGCAGTCGACGGGCTCAGGGTGGGTGCCCGCGCTGACCTGCGGCAGCTGCTGTGGATCGCCGAGCAGCAGCAGGTTCCCGGCGGCGGGCGCCACGGCGATGGTGTTGGCCAGGCAGAACTGGCCGGCCTCCTCGATGACCAACAGGTCCAGGCAACCGCGGGGGACCCGGGAGTCGTTGGCGAAATCCCATGCGGTGCCGCCGATCACGCATCCGGTGCGGGCGGCGGCGTGCTCGGCGAGGAAGGCCGGGAACTTCGCTTCGTCGAGCACCGTCCAGCCGGGGTCGGCGCCGCCCTTCTTCTTGGCGACATGGGCGGCGTCCACCCCCGCGGCCAGCACGTCGCGGAACAGGTTCTCCACCACTGCGTGCGACTGCGCCACCACACCGACGCGCCAGCGGTGCTCGGTGACCAGCCGCGTGATGATCGCCGCGGCGGTGAACGTCTTGCCGGTCCCCGGCGGACCGTGCACGGCCAGGTACGACGAGTCCAGGTCGAGCAGCGCGGCGGTGATCGCCTCGGTGGTGCCTGTGTCGGTGCCGGGCAGTGGATCCCCGGAGCGGGTGCGTGGCGGCCTGCGCCGCAGGATGTCGACGACGGCGTTGACCGGCAGCCGCGGCAGCCCGGCGGCCAGTGCGGTCGCCGTCGTCTCGATCGACTCCTGCAGCGCCGTGGTGCGGATCGGCGGGCCGGGGGTCAATGCGAACGGCAGTGCGTCGAACGTGCCGCCGCCCTTGGGTTCCCGCTCGATGACCAGCACCTCGGTGGGCGCCTCGGGATCGTCACACGCCTCGACCCGGACCGGGCCGAACGCCCGTCGGTCGGGATCGTCGGACAACCCGGCAGGAGCGGGCGGCTCGTAGCGCGCATACATCTCGCGGCCGAGCCCGCCGGCGGCGATCGACCCGGTCAGCGTGACCCAGCGCTGTGGCTTGCGCGCCCGTGGCGGGGTGTGCCAGTCGGTGTGCACCTCGGCGTGCTCGGCGAGGAAGACGTCGGTGGTGTCGGCCCACTCGTCGACCGGGTTGTTGAGCCGGTCGAAATGCGCCCACCAGTACGGCTTGTCCTCGCGGCGGTGGTAGCCGCGGGCGGCGGCCACCATCGCGACCGCGGACTGCTCGGGGGTGCGCTGGGCGGGGTCGTCACCGACGAATCGGGCCAGCCGGCGAGCCAGGTGGTCGTCGGGGTCGACCGTCCCGCCGTCGGTGACGGGCTGGGGGCCGCGCGGCGGCACCGCGCAGTCGATGGCCCGGCAGATCAACCAGTCGCGCAGCCTGCGGGTGGACGTGCAGTCGTAGCGGTTGTATTCCTCGATCTCCTTGAGCACCACCGCGGCGTCGTCGTCGCGGCCATCGGCGCGCAACTCGCAGTAGCGGGCGTACTGCGTGATGGAGTCGGTCGCTGTGGTGACGTCGCCGCTGCGCAGCTGGGCGCCCATGTACAGCGGCTCCAGCGACTTGAGGCTGTAGTTCTCGGTGCCCACCCGAATGCTCTTGCGCACCAGCGGGTAGAGGTCGACGAGCACCCCGCTGCGCAGCAGGTCGTCCACCTCCTCCTCGCCGACTCCGTAGCGGCCGGCCAGCCGCAGCAGCGCCGTCTTCTCGTAGGCGGCGTAGTGGTAGACGTGCATACGCGGGTGGCGCTTGCGGCGCTTGCGCACCATCGCGAGGAAGTCCAGCAGCGCTGCGCGCTCCTGTGCGCGGTCATGCGCCCACAGCGGGGTGAAGGTGTCGGCGGTGTCGAGGACGCCGAACAGGTACTCGATACCCCATTCGCGGCCGTCCGCCGTCCAGAGCGGATCCCCCTCGAAGTCGAAGAACACGTCGCCGCGGTCGGGTTCGGGAAGCGCCATCAGCGGCTGCGGATCCGCGATCTCGTAGGGCGGCTTGCCGTCCACCCGCGCGGTGGTCTGCAACCGCGCCTGTGCGCTCAGCGCCGCGACTGCCCGGGCCGGGAGTTCGGGCACCGGGCCGCGATGGCCGGCCAGCTCGGCGACGGTGGTGATGCCCGCGTCGATGAGGCGGGCGCGCTGGCTGACCCGCATGCCGGCGACCAGCAGCAGATCGTCGTGCGCCCGCACCTGGGCGGTGCACTCGGGGCAGCGGAAGCAGGCGCGGACGTCGGTGTCCTCCCACGACACCGGCCCGCCGCGGGCCAGGTGGTGGTCGAGCAGGTGCTGCAACGCGGCGCGCCGCGGCCGGTACACCGGAAGCAGCTCGTCGAGCGCGTACTGCGCCACGGCGCCGTCGCCGAGCACCAGTTCGACCTCGGGTGCCACGTCGACGCCCGCGGCGGTCAGCGTCTCGGCGTAGGCGGCCAGCTGCAGCAGTGCCTCGACCTTGACCGAGCGGGCCAGCTTCGTGTCCCGCAGCCGGTAGCGCCCGTGGTCGTCGAGCAGCAGGAAGTCGGCGAACCCGGCGAAGCGGCCGTCGAACATCGCGGCCTGGTAGATGACCGGCGCACGCCGCTCGACCGCGCTGCGGGTGGCGTCGGCCGCGGCCGTCAGCCCCGCGATGGTGTACTTCGGGCGGCCGATGACGGTGACCGTCGCGTCGGCTGTCGCACGAATCGCGTCGAGATGGCGTTGCTCGTGTTCGTCGCCGAGTTGCGCTGTGCGCGCCAGCAATTCGTCCTCGACGGCGACCGCGGGCCCGCGGCCCAGCCGGGCGTCGAACGAGCGCAGCAGCGCGTACTCGCAGCGGGCGGCCGCGGCGAGGTCGGATGCGCTGTAGACGACCAGGGGGTCGGACGTGGTGCCCGGGCCGTCGTCGATGACGAACACGAGGGCAATGCTAGGGGAGCGGGCCGACAGCAGGCCCCACGCCGAGACTGCGGTGAGATCGCGTCACGCACCGGATCGGCGATCTCACCGCAGTCTCGGCGGCCGGGGATACCTCGGGGTTACCTCTGCGGGCCGCGGTCGCCGTAGCCCTGCTGCGGGTAGTCGCCGTAGCCCTGGGGCGCCTGGTGCTGCGGCGGCGCCGCCTGGTGTTGCGGCGGCGGGGGATAGGACGCGCCGCCGCCCTGACCCTGCGGGTAGGGCTGTCCCGGGACCGTCGGGGTGGGACCGGTGGGCGTGGGGCCCGACGGCGCAGTGCTGTAGGCCGGCAGTTGCTGGGTGGACCCGTCCGACTGGCGCCGGTCCAGGTGCTCGCGCATGTTGCGGCCCTCGCGCTCGGCCTTGTCGAGGTAGTCCTCCCAGCGGTGCTGCATCGGCTTGATCAGGCCGCCGCCGACACCGACCACGAGGATGCCGCCGACGGTGGCGAGGATCGCGACGAGGACGGGCAGGGTCACGGTGAGTGCGATGCCGACCTGGTTGAGTGCGGCGATGATCCCGAGCCCGAGGATGAAGATGCTGGCGATGTTCGCGAGCATCCGCCCGTAGGACAGGCCGCCGAGGGCGTTGGACACGATGTCGCGCACCGCCGCGGCGATCGCGGCGGCCACCACCACGATGATGAGCGCGACCAGCAGCTTCGGCAGGAAGGCGATGACGCCGGCCAGCAGGTCGCTGATCGGATTGGAGCCGAACACCCCGAAGGCCAGCTGCAGGACGAACAGCAGCAGGGCGTAGTAGACGATCTTGCTGACGATGGTCGAGGCGTCGTAATTGCTCTGCTGCAGCGCCCTCTTGATGCCGCCGCGCTCGACGGCCCGGTCGAATCCGACCCGCTCGAGCACCTTGTCGATGGCCTTGGCGATGAGCTTGGCCACCAGCCAGCCGACGACAAGGATGACGATGAACGCCAGGAGTTTGGGCGCGAATGTGGCCACCGACCGCCACATGTCTCGGAGTGCGTCCTCCATTGGACCTATCCCTTCACCGGTGTCCCCGAACTATTGACACCGGCGTCATACCCGAGGGACTGTGACGTAAACCACATGCGCGTGGTTGGTCAGCCTGTGTTGCCGATCAGCTCGACCCCGTTGCCGTTCCAGCGGAACCGCACCACGCTGTCGAGGCCCTCGATGCCGCCGGAATACCGCAGCGCGACGGTGTCCCCGGTCGACGCCGAGTCCTCGATACCGTTGAACCCGTAGGTGTCGGGCACCCCGGTCGGGATGAACTTGCCCTGGTGGAACAGCACCGCGCGGGTGTTCGGGCTCTCGGCGTTGGTGTTGGCGCGCACGATCACCGCGGACAGCTGGGCGCACTCGTTGTAGTTCCCGGCCACCGGCTCCGGACTCCAGGCCTGGTTGCTGCGGGGGTCGCGGGGGAGTTCGGACACCGCCTTGGCGATCTCGGGCGCGGCGAGGTTGACCGCGCACGGGTCGACGGGGCCCGCCGGCGCCGCGGTCGTCGGGCCGACGGTCGGC
>NZ_JAUMSQ010000084.1:0-31026 GCF_030519285.1 Mycolicibacterium arseniciresistens | reverse complement strand
GAGGCGCACCGCGATGGCGCCGCCGAGGCCGCCGCTGCCGCCGAGCACCAGGGCGGTGCGTCCGGTGATGCCGAGATCCATGTCGAATTCCCCTTCAGCGAGGCGCGGATTGGTTTGCGGGCAGGCTGCTCAGATGCTGTTCGAGCAGGGGCACCAGTGATGCGGGCAGCGGTGTGGCGGGTGGCCGGACGCGTGCGCAGGCGATCACCCCGCGCCGGCGCAGCAGCTCCTTGCGGATCGCCAGGCCGACGCGCAGCTGCCCTTCGAAGTTGGCCAGCGGCAACCACGGCGCCCATGCCTCCCGGGCGGCGCGGAATCCGCCGTCGCGGTGGGCGCGCAACACCGCCGCCAGCGCGGCCGGATGGCTGAAGCCCGTCATGGCGCCCGCCGATCCGGCGGCCAGTTCGTCGAGCAGTCCGACACCGCCGAGCCCACCGAACACCGGCACGTCGAGCCGGGGTGCCAGGTGGGCGATCGCGACGGACGTGGGCGGCGTCTCGGATTTCACGCCGACCGCGAACGGGCACGCCCGCACCAGCTCCACCACCTGCTCGTCGGTCACCCGGATCCCCGACACGACGGGATAGTCCTGCACCAGCACACCGATTCCGGTGCCGTCGTACAACCGGCGCATGGCCTCCGCGGACACCGCGGGGTCGGCGTCACCGATCTGAGCCATCAGCGCCACCGGCGGCCGGGACACCGCCCCGAGCAGTCGCTGCGCCTGCACCACCACGGCGTCGGGGTCCCGTTCGGAGAGCCCGAGCACGTACGGCAGGTCGGTGGCCGCCGCGACGGTCTGCGCGACGGCGTCGGCCTCGTCGGGTCGCAGGGAGGCCGCCTCGCCGAACACGCCGAGCGCGACCAGGCCGCCGCAGCCGTCCTCGGCGAACGACGCGACCTCGTTGCGCAGTGATTCGAGGTCGATGTCGAGGTGGTCGTCGAACGGGGTGGCCAGCACTCCCCAGAGGCCGCCGGCGATGACGTCGGTCACGGGCGGCCCTCGAGGGTGGAGACGACGTGCTCGGCGATGGCGAGCGCGGAGGTGGCCGCCGGCGACGGCGCGTTGCGCAGCACCACGATCCGGTCGCGGATGCTGATCCGGAAGTCGTCGACGAGTCCGCCGTCGGCGTCGAGTGCCTGCGCGCGGATCCCGGCCCGGCCCGGCACGACGTCGTCGTCGCCGAGTTCGGGGACGTAGGCACGGGCGGCCGCGACGAACCGCCGCTTGCTCAGCGAGCCGTACATCTCCCGGATGCCGGTGCGCCAGTGCTGCCGGGCGAACCGCCAGAACGCCGGGGTCCGGGCGACGCCGGCGAGATCGGCGGGGGACACGTTGCGCCACGTGTAGCCTTCGCGGGCCAGCGCGAGCACCGCGTTCGGGCCGATCAGCACCTCACCGTCGACCCGCGGCGTGACGTGGACGCCGAGGAACGGGTAGCGCGGGTCGGGCACCGGATACACCAGGCCGTTGACCAGCCCGCGGCGCTCCGGCTTGAGTGCGTAGTACTCGCCGCGGAACGGCATGATCACCGGATCGGGTCCGTCGCCGGCCATCTCGGCCAACCGGTCGCTCTGCAGGCCGCCGCATGCGACCACCTGGTCGAAGGCGCTCTCATCCGTCCCGCCTGCGGCTCGCGTGGTCAGCACCACCTCGGATCCCTTGACCTGCATCCCGGTCACCTCGTGGCCGAGCAGGATCTTCGCGCCGGCGGCGACGGCGTCGGCGGCGAGCGCCTGGGTCACTTCGGCGAAGTCGACGATCGACGTCGACGGCGAGTGCAGTGCGGCGACGCCGCGGACGTGCGGTTCGAGTTCGCGCAGCTCGCCGGGGCCGATGATCCGGATCCCGGGCACGCCGTTGGCGCGGGCGCGGTCCTCGATGTCGGACAGCCGGGCCCGTTCCACCTCGTCGAGCGCGACCAGCACCTTGCCGCAGGCGATCCGGCGGATTCCGCGTTCGGCGCAGTAGTCCTCGAGCAGGCGCACCCCGCGCCGGCAGAGCAGCGCCTTCTGTGAGCCCGGCTGGTAGTAGAGCCCGGCGTGCACGACGCCGCTGTTGCGTCCGGTCTGGTGCGACGCGAGGCGGTCTTCCTTGTCGAACACCGTGACCTCGGCGTCGGGCCTGCGGGCCAGGATCTCGCGGGCGACGGCGGCACCGACGATGCCGCCGCCGATCACGGCCATCCGCTGGGTCATCGGCGTCCTCCCGAGGGTGCGTAGCCGGCGAAGACCGCGTCCTGGTCTCCGCCGAGCGAGGGTGGCGCCTCGCGGCGCGGATCGCCGTGTTCGGACAGCTGCAGCGGCGACGCGGGCATCTCGAGGTCACCCAGCGTCGGGTGCGGCAGTGTCAGCACCATCGACTCGCGGACCTGCGCCCAGTCGTAGACCTCAGGCACGGTGCGGATGCGGCCCGCGGGCACGCCCGCCGCGTCGAGCGCGGCGAGCACCTCTTCAGCGGTCCTGTCGGCGAGCAGGGCGTCGATCTCCTTCTGTAGCGCGTCGGCCCGGCCGACCCGGTCGATGTTGGTGGCGATGTCGGGGCGGTCGGCGTCGAGGCCCACGATCGGCGCGAACTTGCGCCACAGCGACTCCGACCCGACGGCGATCACGATATCGGCGTCCTCGCACCCGAACACCCCGTACGGCGCGATGGACGGATGTCGGTTGCCGGTGAGCACCGGTTCCACCCCGGCGGAGAGCCAGCCGACGCCGTGGAACACGTGCACCCCGACCACGGCCGCCAGCAGCGAGGTCTCGACGGCCTGGCCGCGGCCGGTGTGCTCCCGCGCCCGCAGTGCGGTCATCACCCCGAATGCCCCGAAGAGTCCGGCCAGGATGTCGCACATGGGCAGCCCCACGCGTTGCGGGGTGCCGCCGGGCTGTCCGGTCAGCGCCATCAGGCCGGCCTCGGCCTGCACGATCTGGTCGAAACCGGGCCGTGCGCCGTCCGGTCCGCCCTTGCCGAATCCGGTGATGGACAGCGTCACCAGCCGGGGGTTGAGCTCGCGCAGCCGGTCGAGGCCGAGCCCGAGCCGGTCGAGCACCCCGGGCCGATAGTTCTCGACGAGCACGTCGGCCTGCGCGACCAGCCAGCGCAGCCGATCGGCGCCCTCGGGCGATTTGAGGTCGAGCACCACCGAGCGCTTGTTGCGGTTGGCGCTCATGTAGTAGGCCGACTCCCGGTGGCCGTTGCGGTCGACATAGGGCAGCCAGCCCCGGCTGTCGTCGCCTCCCGGCGGTTCCACCTTCACCACGTCGGCGCCGGCGTCGGCCATCATCATCGTCGCGTACGGACCGGCCAGTGCGCGGCTGAGGTCGACCACCCGGATGTCGGCGAGCGGCCGGGGTGCGGGCCCGGGTGCATCCGTCATCCGCGTCCTCCCATCAGTTTCAGGCCCACCGACATGAGCACGATCACCGAGGTGATCCGCAGCACGTGCACGGTCAGCACGATCGGAACATTGGCGCCGGCGCCGGCGGACAGCGCGCCCATCTGGGCGATGCCGCCCGGAGCGGTGGCCAGCAGTGCGGTCATCGAATCGAACGGGGTGAACTTCCACAGCAGCAGCGCCGCGAGCAGCCCGAACACCAGGAAGGCGACGACGGTCACGACGATCGGCACCACCGCCGACCGCAGCTGGGTCAGCGTCTCCTGGTTCACCCCGGTGCCGAGCAGCCAGCCGAGCACGGCGTAGACGATCCACTTCCCGACGGAGGGGATCTCGAACGCCGACGAGCTGAAGATGTTCACCAGTGCGACCCCCACCATGGCCCCGAGCAGAGGCGCGGCAGGCAGGTGGAGCAGGGTGGCGATGCCTGCGCCGATCACCGCTGCCGTCGCTGTCAGCAGCAGTGAGCCGATGTTCATCAGACGTGTTCCCGGTCGTCGTCGTTGCGTGCCTTGGCGTCGCGCCCGTCCGGCGGATCCTCGGCCGGCTGTCGACGGCGCATCGAGACGAGTTGCAGCGCGGACTGGGTCGCGCGGCGCATCGGATTCTTGATGAACGGGATCGCGAACAGCAGCACGATGAACGCCAGGATGCCCAGCGAGGTGCCTCGTTCGACGAAGACGCCGAGGCTGCCGCCGGAGATCACCATCGTCTGCCGCAGCGACTCCTCGGCCAGCGGACCCAGCACCAGGGCGATGATCAGCGCAGCCGGGGACAGGCCGTACTGGCGCATGAAGAATCCAAGCACGCCGCAGGCCAGCATGATCTGCACGTCGAGCAGGCTCTTGTTCACCGCGAAGGTGCCCAGTGCGCACAGCAGGATGATGATCGGGCCCAGGACCCGGAACGGCACGCGCGCGATGCTGGCGAACGCCGGGATGCAGAACACGTTGACACCCAACAGCATCACGTTTCCGAGGAACATGCTCGCGATGAGACCCCAGGCGAACTCCGGGTTCTGCTGCATCAGCAGCGGGCCCGGCTGCAGGCCCCACATCAGGAAGCCGCCGAGCAGTACGGCGGTCGCGCCGCCGCCGGGGATGCCGAGTGTCAGCAGGGGCACCATGGCGCCCGAGGATGCCGCGTTGTTGGCCGACTCCGGGCCGACCAGCCCGGCCATCGCGCCCTTGCCGAATTTTTCCGGGGTCCGCGATACCGACTTCTCGACGTTGTAGGACATCAGCGAGGCGACGGTGGCGCCGGCGCCCGGGGTCAACCCGACACCGAAGCCGAGGAACGAGCCGCGCAGCGTGGGCCCGACAGACTCACGGATATCCGTGCGGGTGGGCCAGAATCCGCGGCTGCGCGCCGATACCCCGAAGAACTTGAGCTCTTCGAGGTGGCCGCCCCGCCACAGCGTGTGCAGCACCTCACCGACGGCGAACAGTCCGATCGCGACGGGGATGAAGTCGATGCCGTTGATCAGGTCCACCGAACCGAAGGTGTACCGCTGGCCGCCACCGCCGATGTCGATGCCGACGGTGCCGATGGCGAATCCGATGAGCGCCGACAACGCGCCGAGCATCTTGTTGCCGCGCAGGATCACGATGACGGTCAGCAGGCCGGCCATCACGACGAGGAAGTACTCGGGGGGACCGAAGGTCTTCGCGAACTCGGCGGTCACCGGCGCGGCCACACTGAGCAGCACCGCCCCGATGGTGCCCGCCACGAACGAGCCGACCGCCGCCATCACCAGCGCGGGCCCGGCCCGCCCCTGTTTGGCGAGTGGATAGCCGTCGAACGTGCTTGCCACGGTGGCAGATTCGCCCGGTGTGTTGATCAGCACCGAGGTGATCGTTCCTCCGTACATGGCGCCGTAGTAAACGGCGGCCAGCATCACAATGGCGCCCGTCGGGTCGAGCCCGAACGTCACCGGAAGCAGGATCGCCAGCCCGGCGGACGGGCCGACTCCGGGGATGACGCCGACGATCATGCCGATCATCACACCGCCGAAGAGCAACAGCAGGTTCTGCACCGTCAACAGGGCGGTGATGCCGGTCATCAGGTCGAACATGGTGGGACGCTCCTCAGCCGATCGGCAGAATTCCCTGCGGCAGACCGACGTTGAGGCCGGTCTGGAACGCCAGGTACAGGAGGACGGGCACGGTCACCGCGATGATCAGCGACCGCACGTGGTGCTTCGGATCGAGGAACCACAGGGTGACGGCCAGGAACAGCACCCCGGCCAGCGCGGCGCCGAGGACGCCGAGCAGCGCGACGAACACCGCGGCCGCGATGGTGAACGCGACCAGCGCGACCGGATGCCGTCCGAGGTCCGGTTCGGCGGCCTCGTCGGCGGCCTCGGCCTGGCTGACGGGCTTGGCCGAGGGCCGCGAAAGCACCTCGCGCGCAGCGGCGATGATGATGACGGCGATCGCGGTGAAGCCCAGGATGCGGGGGAACACGCCGGGGCCGATGCGGCCGGCCTGGGTGCGCCACTCCATGCCCATCGCGATCTCGGTGTATAAGGCGAACGCGATGAGCAGCACACCGAGGAAGGTGAGTTTCGGCCAGTTCACCACCCGCTTGGGCTCGGTGGAGTCGGACACGGCTGCGGTCGCCATGTTGAACGGGGTCGTCGCGGTCACAGCGCGCCCTGTTCCTTGAGCGTCTTCTCGAACTCCGCGGTGGTGGTCTCGAGGTAGGCGGTGAAGTCGTCGCCCCACAGTTCGTTCTTGGTGAGGTAGTTGTCGGCGAGATAGGCCTGCCACTCCTCGGTCTGGACGACCTCCTTCATCGTCTTGATCCACCAGTCGCGGGCGTAGTCCGGGGCGTCGGGCGGGAGGATGAAGCCGCGCGGCATGGACGGCAGGTCGGCCATCCCCTTCTCCGCACCGGTCGGGACGTCGGGCAGCTTCTGCAGGCGCTCCTTGCCGGTGAACAGCACGGGCGTCATGTCACCGGACTCCACCTGGCCCAGGATCGACCCGGGGTTGGAGATCATCGAGTCGAGCGCGCCGCTGAGCAGCGAGGTCTGCACCTGGCCCTCTTCGTTGTAGGGCACGTACTCGATCTCGTAGCCGGCGTGCTCGGCGATCAGCGACTGCAGGATGAAGTCGACGTTCACCGTGCCGATGCCGCCGACGACGACCTTGCCCTTGTTCTTGGCGTAGGCGACCCAGTCCTCGAAGGTGCGGATGCCCTTCTTGCCGTCGACGAGCAGCAGCGCGTCGTCGGTGGCCATCAGGCCGACGTGGGTGAAGTCCTTGTAGGTCCAGCCCGGGTCGGCCTGCAGCGGGGTGGTGAGGAAGGACCCCGATGTGGTCGACACGTCGTATCCGCTGCCCCGCTTGCTCAGCAGGTAGCCCCATCCGGTGGCGCCGCTGCCGCCTTCGCGGTTCTCCACGGCGATGTCGTTGGGGTAGAGGTTCTTCTCCTGGATGATCTGCACGAGCTTGCGCGCCATCATGTCGTTGCCGCCGCCGGGGCCGAAGGCGATGGTCCAGTCCAGTTCCTGGGACGGGTAGTCCTCGGCGGATCCGGAGTTGCCGCTGCCGGCGTTGCAGGCCGACAGCACCAGGGCGGCGACGGCTAACAGCGCGGTGATGATCGCTTTGAGTCGCATGGTGTTCTCCTCGTTGAGTGGTGGGCGGGAGCCTGGGTTCTCAGGTGGTGGCGTCGTGGCGGAACCACGAGCCGCTGGCGGTGGCGACGAGGCGGCCCGCGGTGTCGTGCATGTGGGACTCCAGCTGCACGATCCGCCGGCCGCCGTGGACGACGCGGCCCGTGCACGTCACGTCGGTGCGCACAGCCCGCAGGAATCGCACCTGCATCTCGATGGTCGAACCGGCCGACAGGTAGCGCTGGCAGGCGTGGCCCATCGAGATGTCCAGCGCGGTGGACAGCACACCGCCGTGCATGGCGCCCCCGGCATTGCACAGGTGGCGGGCGAACGGCAGGCGCACCACGCAGGCCTTGTCGTCGTCGACGTAGTCGATCGACAGGCCGAGGAAGTGGATGAGGAAGTACCGGCCGAATTCCGGCTCGGCTATGCCGGCGGCGTACTGGGCGGCACCCACCGGATCGGTGGGCCGGACAGCGGGATCGGTGGCGGTCATGACCAGGTGAACCTCGGGGGACGCTTCTCCAGGAACGACCGGACGCCCTCGGCGTAGTCGTCGGTGTCGAAGGACGAGTTGCGGATGCCGGTGGTCACCTCGTCGTCGGAGGTCTGCCCGCTGAGCACGAGGTCGACGATCCGCTTCGACGACCGGACGCTGTACTGAGCGCGGGTGGTGACGAGGCGGGCGAATTCGTAGGTGTGCTTCTCCAGGTCGTCGGCGGGCACGAGCTCGTCGATCAGGCCGAGGCGCAGCGCCTCCTCGGCGTGGACGTGCTGTCCGGCGAACAGGATCCACTTCGCGCGGGACGGCCCGACGACGTCGACGAGTCGTTTGGTCGATTCCAGGCTGTAGACCAGGCCGAGCTTCGCCGGGGTGATGCCGAACCGGGACCGTTCGTCGGCGAACCGGATGTCGCACGCCAGCGCGAGACCGCAGCCACCGCCGATGGCGTAGCCGTGCACCATCGCGATGGTGGGCTTGGCGCAGCCCTCGACGGCGTGTTCGGCCGCCGCGACGTGCTCGTTGTAGGCCTTGGCGGCGTCACTGTTGCCGCGGACCTCCTCGAACTCGCTGATGTCGGCGCCGGAGGCGAAGCTGCGGGTGCCTGCCCCGCGCAACACCACGACCTTGACCGCCGGGTCGGCGTCCAGTTCGGCGAACACCTCGGGGATGCGGCGGTACATGGTCAGGGCGATCGCGTTGTGGCTGTCGATGTTGTCGAGCACGACGGTGGCGATCGCCGGGGTCTCGTCGTCCCGTTCGACGCGGATCGTCTTGTCGCTCATGCGGTTCTTCCCTTCTGCAGGTCCGGGTGGGCGTCGTAGAGGATGCCGTCGGTGAAGAGGCGGTCGATCTCGTCGCCGCCGATGCCCAGCTCGGACAGCACCGAGGCGGTGTGCTGGCCCAGCCAGGGAGCCGGTGCGCGCACGCTGAATTCGAGGTCGGAGAACCGGGTCGGCGGGGCGATGGTCTTCATCGGCCCGATGATCGGGTGCTCGAGGTCGACGATCATGCCGCGCGCCTGCACGTGCGGATCGTCGAGCGTCTCGTCGTAGGTGAGCACCGGCCCGCCGGGGACGCCGGCGGTGTCCATCCGGTCGACCCACGCGCTGGTGGGCAGGGTGGTGGTGATCGCTTCGATCTCCTCCTCGAGCTCGTCGAGGTGGTTCATCCGTGCGGGCAGGTCGATGAAGCGCGGGTCGTCGGCCCAGTCCGGGCGCTTCAGCACGTCGTTGATCAGCCGCTGCCACAGCCGGTCGGTGTTGGCGCCGATCGTCACGTAGCCGTCGGCGGTGCGGTAGGCCTGGTAGGGAGCGGATCGCCGGTGCCGAGTGCCCGTCTGCGCCGGGGTCTCACCGTTGCCGAAGTAGGCGCCGGACTCCCAGACCGTCCAGGCCAGGCCGGCGTCGACGAGCGAGATGTCGATGTACTGGCCCTCGCCGGTCTGCCGCCGGTTGAGTTCCGCCGCGAGGATCGAGTAGATCGCGGTGGCGCCTGCGGCGATGTCGTTGATCGCGATGCCGACCTTGGTGGGCTTGCCGTCGGGCTGACCGGTCATCCGCAGGAACCCGCCGATGCCCTGGGCCATGATGTCGAATCCCGGCCGGTCACGGTATGGGCCGGTCTGGCCGAACCCGCTGATCGAGCAGTACAGGATGTCCTCGCGGACGGCGCGGATGGCGTCGTAGTCGATGCCGAGACGCCGGGTCACGCCGGGCCGGAAGTTCTCGATCACCAGGTCGGCGCCCGCCGCGAGCTCGTGGAACAGCTCGCGTCCGCGGTCGGACTTGAGGTCCAGCGCGACCGACCGCTTGCTGCGGTTAGGCATTGCGAACGGGTAGCTCTCGCCGTTGACCTTCGGCGCCATCCGGCGCGAGTCGTCTCCCGTGCCCGGCTGTTCGATCTTGATGACGTCGGCGCCGAGTTCGGCCAACACCATCGTGCAGTAGGGACCCGACAGGAATCTCGTCAGGTCGAGGACTCGGAATCCGCTGAGTGGTCGCATTGATCCTTCCCGTATTGTGGGATATGTTTTGCGCATTGCAGAAAGGCTAGGACGGTGAGCGCGATCACGTCAAGTGGTTCGAGAGACGTGGATCACTGTGCAAACGGCCGGACGGACTGTCAGAGTGGGACGACACGGAGGGGTGACCGGGGCGATGGAAAGTACTGAGGGCAGCGCAGATGTGCAGCGGCGCAACGGAGTTCAGTCGATAGATCGAGCGGTGGCGATCCTGCGGTGCTTCAGCGGGCGCACGCCCGAGCTGGGAATCAGCGAACTCGCCCGATCGACCGGCCTGTCGACCAGCACGGTGCACCGGCTGCTGGCGGCGATGCAGGAGAACCACCTCGTGCGTCAGACCGGCGCCAAGCGGTACGGCCTCGGCCCCTTCCTGCTGCAGCTGGCCAATTCGGGCGCGATGCCGCGAACGCTGCGCGAGGCGGCGCTGCCGTTCATGACCGATCTGCGCGATGAACTCGACGAGACGATCGGTCTGCACGAGTTGCTGCGGACCGGCCACCGCATCGTCGCCGCCCAGGTGGAGAGCCACCAGGAACTGCGCCGGACCTACACCGACATCGGCGTGCCGATCCGGCTGGTCTACGGCGGCCCCGGCAAGGCCATCCTGTGTGCGATGCCGGCCGAGGAGCGTGAGCGCCACCTCGGCGAGCGGATCGACGCGATGACCGCCACCACCACCGTCGACCCCGAACTGCTGCGCCGTGAACTGGAGCTGGCCCGCGCGCGTGGCTATGCCGAGTCGCGGGGCCAGCGCACGGTCGGGATCTGCGCGGTGGCCTCGCCGGTGTTCGACCACAGCCAGCGGGTGATCGGTGCGCTCGGCGCGTCGGTGCCCGAGGTGCGGATGAGCGCCGAGCGCACCGACCACATCGGAACCCGCGTGCGTGAGGTGGCGTGGGACCTCTCGACGGCGCTTGGCGCCTCGGTCGACGGCGTCCGCGCCGCGGTGCCCGGCCTCCGGCTGGGGTGACGGCGGGGTCCGCGACCGCTGGCGATGCTTGCCGAGCGAACTCCCTCCGGTGTGCCGCATCGCTGCACCGGTCGAAACATGCTGTGGTGGATCGGTATTCGTGCTCCGCAAGGGCACAGTCAAGGACTATTGACGTTTGCGGTAATTCAGGCGTAGCGTCCCGTCAATCTGGGTGAGGAGCGGGCCATGCCGGATGTCGACGTCTGTGTGGTGGGTGCCGGGTTCGCCGGCCTGACGGCGGCCCTTCGCCTCACGCAGGCGGGTCACTCGGTGGCGGTGCTCGAGGCACGCGACCGGATCGGTGGCCGCACCTTGACCGAGCAACGCGACGACGGTAGTTACCTCGACCACGGCGGCACCTGGGTCGGTCCCGGCCAGGACCGGGTGTACGCACTGATGAACGAGTTCGGCGTCCCGGCCTTCAAGCAGTTCGTCGACGGCGAGGCGATGATGGTCGTCGACGGCAGGCAGTACCGCTACAGCGGAACCATTCCGTGGAGCATGAACCCGTTGGTGTCTGTCAATCTCGGTGCGGCTTTCCTCGAGTTGAGGCGCATGTGCCGAGCCGTCCCGGTGCACGCGCCGTGGGCGGCGCCGAAGGCCGACAAATGGGATCGAACGACGTTGGCGCAGTGGCTCGACCGCACGGTGCCGATGCGCCAGGCCCGGCAACTGCTGGGGATGGCGCTGGCCGGCACCTACACCTCGGCGCCGTCGGAGATCTCGATGCTGTTCGTCGTCGCACAGTTGGCCTCCGCGGGCGGTCCCGACTTCGTGCTCGGTGTCCAGAACGGGGCCGAGGACGCCCGCCCGGTCGGCGGAATGGGCGCCGTCTACCGCGCCGTCGCCGCCGCAGTCGCCGGCGATATCCACCTCGAGCAGCCGGTCCGCTCGATCCGTCAGGACGCCGACGGTGTAACGGTCCGTTCCGATGGGTCGTCGGTGCGGACGAAGCGGGTGATAGTCGCGGTGCCGCTGGCGATCGCCAGCCACATCGACTACGAGCCGATGCTGCCCACCGACCGGTCGTTCCTGCACCAGCGGATGCCGACGGGCGCCGTATTGAAGACCCACGTCATCTATGACGAGCCCTTCTGGCGCGACGACGGTCTCACCGGTCAGTCCGCGGCGCCCGGCACCGCCGCCTCTGTGACCCTGGACGCGTGCACGCACGAGGGCAGGCCCGGCGTGCTGTGCGTGGTCGCCGAGGGTCCGCACGCCAGGCAGCTGTCGCGGATGTCCGGAGCGGACCGGCGGTCGGCGGTGCTGGAGGCCCTGACCGCGAGATTCGGGCGCAAAGCGGGTGCGCCCGTCGACTACACCGAACAGAACTGGACGGTGGAGCGCTACTCCGGCGGCGGCATGATCAGTCACGCGCCACCCGGGGTGCTGACCGAGTTCGGCCACGCGCTGCGCGAACCTTGCGGCCGGATCCACTGGGCTGGCACCGAGTCGGCCGATGTGATGATGGGGTTCGTCGACGGCGCCGTCCGATCCGGTGAGCGGGCGGCCCGCGAGGCAATCGCGGGTCTGAGCGGTACGCTGCCCGCTGCGCCGCCCCTGGCGATGGCGTAGCCCTGTCAGAATTGGTTTGCATTCGACTGCATAACCATGCATGCTTTCGTGCATGACTTCTGTGGCGGTCGCCGGGGCCAGCGGGTACGCCGGCGGAGAGATCCTGCGCCTGCTCCTCGGGCACCCGGCCTATGCCGACGGCCGGCTCACCATCGGTGCGCTGACCGCGGCGGCCAGCGCCGGCACCAGCCTGGCCGAACACCACCCGCATCTGCTGCCGCTCGCCGGCCGGGTGCTCGAGGCGACGTCGGCCGAGGTGCTCGCCGGCCACGACGTGGTCTTCCTCGGCCTCCCGCACGGTCACTCCGCCGCCCTGGCCGAGGAACTCGGCGACGACACGCTGATCGTCGACTGCGGCGCCGACTTCCGGCTCACCGACGCCGACGACTGGGTCCGGTTCTACGGATCCGCCCATGCGGGCAGCTGGCCCTACGGGCTGCCCGAACTGCCCGGCGGGCGTGACCGGTTGCGCGGCGCCAAGCGCATCGCCGTCCCCGGCTGCTATCCGACAGCGGCGCTGCTGGCGCTGCTGCCCGCCGTCGCCGCCGATCTGGTCGAGCCCGCCGTCACCGTCGTCGCCGTCAGCGGCACCTCGGGCGCGGGCCGGGCGGCCAAGACCGACCTGCTCGGCGCCGAGGTGATCGGCTCTGCGCGCGCCTACAACGTCGGCGGCAGGCACCGGCACACCCCGGAGATCGCCCAGGGCCTGCGGGCCGTCACCGAGCGGGACGTCACGGTGTCGTTCACCCCGGTCCTGATCCCCACCTCGCGCGGGATCCTGGCCACGTGCACCGCGCGCACCGACGCGCCGCTGTCCGAGCTGCGCGCGGCGTACGAGAAGGCCTACGACGGTGAGCCGTTCGTGCACCTGCTGCCCGAGGGGCGGCTGCCCACCACCGGGTCGGTGATCGGCAGCAACGCCGCGCAACTGGCCGTCGCGGTCGACGAGGACGCGCACACCTTCATCGCCATCGCCGCCATCGACAACCTGGTCAAGGGCACCGCAGGCGCGGCGGTGCAGTCGATGAACCTCGCGCTCGGCTGGCCCGAGACCGAGGGCCTGTCGATCGTGGGGGTGGCGCCGTGACCACGAACGACACCACAACCACGAACGACACGACAACCACGAACGACACGACCACCCGGCTGCTGCGCACCCAGGGCGTCACCGCGCCCGCCGGTTTCCGCGCCACCGGCGTCGCCGCTGGCATCAAGGCCTCCGGCGCACGGGATCTGGCGCTGGTGTTCAACGAAGGCCCCGACCACGCGGCGGCGGGAGTGTTCACCCGCAACCAGGTCAAGGCCGCGCCGGTGCTGTGGACCCGCCAGGTGCTCACCACCGGCCGGTTGCGGGCGGTGGTGCTCAATTCCGGCGGCGCCAATGCGTGCACCGGCCCACTGGGATTCCAGGACAGCCACGCCACCGCCGAGGCCGTCGCCGCGGCGCTCTCGGACTGGGGCACCGAGACCGGCGCGATCGAGGTCGCCGTCTGCTCCACCGGCCTGATCGGTGACCGCCTGCCGATGGACCGGGTACTCGGCGGCATCACCGAGGCGGTGCACGAACTCGCGGGTGGACTGGCCGGCGGCGAAGATGCGGCGCGCGCCATCATGACCACCGACACGGTGCCCAAGCAGGTGGCGCTGCACCACCCCGACAAGTGGACCATCGGCGGGATGGCCAAGGGCGCGGGCATGCTGGCGCCGTCGCTGGCCACCATGTTGTGCGTGCTGACCACCGATGCGGTGGCGGGTTCGGACGCCCTGCGCGACGCACTGCACCGCGCCGCCGCCCTGACCTTCGACCGGCTCGACGTCGACGGCAGCTGTTCCACCAACGACACCGTCCTGCTGCTCGCGTCGGGAGCCAGCGAGATCGCGCCCAGCCAGGACGAACTCGACGACGCCGTGCTGCGGGTGTGCGACGACCTGTGCGCCCAGCTGCAGGCCGACGCCGAGGGGGTGACCAAGCGGGTGTCGGTCACTGTCACCGGCGCACCCACCGAGGCCGACGCGCTGACCGCGGCGCGGCTGGTCGCCCGCGACAGCCTGGTCAAGACCGCGCTGTTCGGGTCGGACCCGAACTGGGGCCGGGTGCTGGCAGCGGTGGGCATGGTGCCGTTCACCATCGACCCCGATCGGATCACCGTGTCGTTCAACGGCTTTCCAACGTGCGTGAACGGTGCGGGGGCGCCCGGCGCCCGCGACGTCGACCTGTCCGGCGAGGAGATCGACGTGGTCATCGACCTCGCTCTCGGCGGGGGCGCGGCCACCGTGCGCACCACCGACCTGTCGCACGGCTACGTCGAAGAGAACTCGGCCTACAGCTCATGACGTCCCCTGATGTCGCCGGCCGGCCGGCCCCGCTCGGCACCCCGGTCAAGGCCAAGGTCCTGGCCGAGGCGCTGCCGTGGCTCACACGACTGCACGGGAAGATCGTCGTGGTCAAGTACGGCGGCAACGCCATGACCGACGACCTGCTCAAGGCGGCGTTCGCGGCGGACATGGTGTTCCTGCGCAACTGCGGCATCCACCCGGTGGTGGTGCACGGCGGGGGCCCGCAGATCAGCGCCATGCTGAAGAGGCTCGGCGTGCCGGGCGATTTCAAGGGCGGCTTCCGGGTCACCACCCCCGAGGTGCTCGACATCGCGCGGATGGTGCTGTTCGGCCAGGTGGGTCGCGAACTGGTCGGGCTGATCAACGCGCACGGTCCCTACGCGGTCGGCATCACCGGCGAGGACGCCCACCTGTTCACCGCGGTGCGGCGCAGCGTGCTCGTCGACGGTGTCGACACCGACATCGGCCTGGTGGGCGACGTCGACAAGGTCAGCACCGACGCGGTGCTCGACCTGATCGGCGCCGGACGCATCCCCGTGGTGTCGACCATCGCCCCCGACGTCGACGGCGTGGTGCACAACATCAACGCCGACACCGCGGCCGCGGCTCTGGCCGAGGCGCTGCACGCCGAGAAACTGCTGATGCTCACCGATGTCGAGGGCCTCTACACCGACTGGCCGAACCGCGACTCGCTGGTCTCCGAGATCGACGCCGCGTCACTCACTCAACTGCTGCCGAGGCTGGAGGCCGGGATGGTGCCCAAGATCGAGGCCTGCCTGCGCGCCGTCGCCGGCGGCGTTCCCAGCGCGCACGTCATCGACGGCCGCGTGGAGCACTGCGTGCTGGGCGAGTTGTTCACCGACGAGGGGACGGGCACGAAGGTGGTACCGGCATGAGCGAATTGACGCTGCAGGAGCGGTGGTCCGCGGTCATGATGGACAACTACGGCACCCCGCCGCTGGCCCTCGTCAGCGGTGACGGCGCAGTGGTCACCGACGCCGACGGCAAGACCTACATCGATCTGCTCGGCGGTATCGCGGTCAACGTGCTCGGGCACCGCCATCCCGCGGTCATCGAGGCCGTCACCCGCCAGCTCGACACGCTCGGACACACGTCGAACCTGTACGCCACCGAACCCGGCATCGCCTTGGCCGAGCAATTGGTCCGGCTGCTCGGCGCGCCGGCGCGGGTGTTCTTCTGCAACTCCGGCACCGAGGCCAACGAGGTCGCGTTCAAGATGACGCGGCTCACCGGACGCACCAAAATCGTTGCTGCGCAAGGCGCCTTCCACGGCCGGACGATGGGCTCGCTGGCACTGACCGGTCAGCCGAGCAAGCAGGCGCCGTTCGCGCCGCTGCCGGGCGACGTGACCCACGTCCGCTACGGCGACACCGACGAGCTCGCCGCGGCGATCGACGACGACACCGCCGCGGTGTTCCTCGAACCGATCATGGGGGAGGGTGGCGTCGTCGACCCGGGCCCGCAGTACCTGAGCGTGGCGCGCGATCTCACCCATCGGCACGGCGCCCTGCTGGTGCTCGACGAGGTGCAGACCGGGATGGGCCGCACCGGGACGTTCTTCGCCCACCAGCGCGACGGCGTCACCCCCGACATCGTCACCCTGGCCAAGGGACTGGGCGGCGGGCTGCCCATCGGCGCCTGCCTGGCGGTCGGGGCGGCCGGCGACCTGCTCACCCCCGGCCTGCACGGCAGCACCTTCGGCGGCAACCCGGTGTGCACCGCCGCGGCGCTGGCCGTGCTGAAGGCTCTCGCCGACGAACACCTCGTCGAACGTGCCGGCCAGCTCGGCAAGACACTGCACGACGGCATCGGGTCGCTGAATCACCCGCTCGTCGACCACGTCCGCGGCCGCGGACTGCTGTGCGGTATCGCGCTCACCGCGCCCGCGGGCAAGGCGGTCGAATCCGCCGCCCGCGACGCCGGTTTCCTGGTCAACGCCGCCGCGCCCGACGTGATCCGGCTCGCGCCGCCGCTGGTCATCACCGACGCGCAGATCGAACAGTTCCTGACCCTTCTTCCGGCGGTCCTCGACACGGGTGCGGAGGCGACGAGATGACCCGGCACTTCCTGCGCGACGACGACCTGACCCCCGAGGAGCAGGCCGAGGTGCTGACCCTGGCCGCCGAGCTCAAGAAGGACCCGATGTCGCGGCGCCCGCTCGAGGGTCCGCGCGGCGTGGCGGTGATCTTCGACAAGAACTCGACCAGGACCCGGTTCTCGTTCGAGGTCGGCGTCGCCCAGCTCGGCGGTCACGCCGTGGTCGTCGACGGGCGAAGCACCCAGCTGGGCCGTGAGGAGACCCTCGAAGACACCGGAAAGGTGTTGTCGCGCTACGTCGATGCCATCGTCTGGCGCACCTTCGCCCAGGAGCGCCTGACCGCGATGGCCGCGGGCGCCGACGTGCCGGTGGTCAATGCGCTGTCCGACGAGTTCCATCCCTGCCAGGTGCTCGCCGACCTGCAGACCCTCGCCGAGCGCCGCGGATCCCTTCCGGGACTGCGGATGTCCTACTTCGGTGACGGCGCCAACAACATGGCCCACTCGTTGATGCTGGGCGGCGTGACGGCGGGCATGCACGTCACCATCGCCGCGCCGGTGGGATTCGAGCCGCACCCGATGTTCACCGCGGCCGCCAGGGAGCGGGCCGAGCAGACCGGTGCGACGGTCACCGTCACGGCCGACCCACACGCGGCCGCCGACGGCGCCGACGTGCTGGTCACCGACACGTGGACGTCGATGGGTCAGGAGAACGACGGCCTCGACCGGGTGCGGCCGTTCCGGCCGTTCCAGATCAACGAGGCGCTGGTCGACCGTGCGGACGCCGACGCCGTGGTGCTGCACTGCCTGCCCGCCCACCGTGGACACGAGATCACCGACGAGGTGATCGACGGGCCGCACAGCGCGGTGTGGGACGAGGCCGAGAACCGGTTGCACGCCCAGAAGGCGCTGCTGGTGTGGCTGCTGGAGAAGTCGCGATGAGGGTGCCGTGACCTCGGCCGCGACCAGGGCAGGCCGTCAGGCCAGGATCGTGACGATCCTGTCGTCGAATTCGGTGCGCAGCCAGGGTGAGCTGGCGGCGATGCTGGCCGACGAGGGCATCGACGTCACCCAGGCCACGCTGTCGCGGGACCTGGAGGAGCTCGGCGCGGTCAAGCTGCGCGGCGCCGACGGCGGCGTCGGCGTCTATGTGGTGCCCGAGGACGGCAGCCCGGTGCGCGGCGTATCCGGCGGCACCGAACGGGTCACCCGCCTGCTCGGCGACCTGCTGGTGTCGACCGACGCCAGCGGCAACCTGGCGGTGCTGCGTACGCCGCCTGGCGCGGCGCACTACCTCGCGGCCGCGCTGGACCGTGCGGCACTGCCCTACGTCGTCGGCACCGTCGCCGGCGACGACACCATCCTGTTGGTGGCCCGCGAACCCATGACGGGCGCCGAGCTGGCCACCACCATCGAGAACCTGCGATAAGAGGAGCACACACCCATGTCCGAACGCGTCATCCTGGCGTACTCCGGCGGTCTTGACACGTCCGTGGCGATCAGCTGGATCGGCAAGGAGACCGGCCGCGAGGTGGTGGCGGTCGCCATCGACCTCGGTCAGGGCGGTGAGGACATGTCCGTGGTGCGCCAGCGGGCACTGGACTGCGGCGCCGTCGAGGCCGTCGTCGTCGACGCCCGCGACGAGTTCGCCGAGCAGTACTGCCTGCCGGCGATCCAGTCCAACGCCCTCTACATGGACCGCTACCCGCTGGTGTCGGCGCTCAGCCGGCCGCTGATCGTCAAACACCTCGTCGAGGCGGCGCGGGAACACGGCGGCGGCATCGTCGCCCACGGCTGCACCGGAAAGGGCAACGACCAGGTCCGCTTCGAGGTCGGATTCGCCTCGCTGGCACCGGATCTCGAGGTGCTCGCGCCGGTCCGCGACTACGCGTGGACGCGGGAGAAGGCCATCGCCTTCGCAGAGGAGAACGCGATCCCGATCAACGTGAGCAAGCGGTCGCCGTTCTCGATCGACCAGAACGTGTGGGGTCGCGCGGTGGAGACCGGCTTCCTCGAGCACCTGTGGAACGCCCCGACCAAGGACGTCTACGACTACACCGAGGACCCGACGATCAACTGGAGCAGTCCCGACGAGGTCATCGTCGGGTTCGACAAGGGGGTGCCGGTCTCCATCGACGGTCGGCCGGTGTCGGTGCTGCAGGCGATCGAGGAGCTCAACCGGCGGGCCGGCGCGCAGGGCGTCGGACGTCTCGACGTCGTGGAGGACCGGCTGGTCGGCATCAAGAGCCGCGAGATCTACGAGGCGCCCGGCGCGATGGTCCTGATCACCGCGCACACCGAACTCGAACACGTCACGCTGGAGCGCGAACTCGGCCGGTTCAAGCGCACCACCGACCGCAAGTGGAGTGAGCTGGTGTACGACGGGCTGTGGTTCTCGCCGCTGAAGACCGCGCTCGAGTCTTTCGTCGGCCATACTCAGCAGCACGTCACCGGCGAGATCCGGATGGTGCTGCACGGCGGGCACATCGCCGTCAACGGCCGCCGCAGCGCGGAGTCGCTGTACGACTTCAACCTCGCCACCTACGACGAGGGCGACACGTTCGACCAGTCGTCGGCCAAGGGCTTCGTGCACGTGCACGGACTGTCGTCGAGCATCTCTGCCCGCCGGGACTTGGGCATCAAATGACGCCCGAAGACCGGGGCGCCACCAACGAGGGATCGCTGTGGGGCGGCCGGTTCGCCGACGGGCCCGCCGATGCGCTGGCCGCGCTGAGCAAGTCGACGCATTTCGACTGGGTGCTGGCGCCTTATGACGTCACCGCATCCAAAGCCCATGTGCGGGTGCTTTTCTCGGCAGGTCTGCTGACCGAGGAGCAGCGCGACGGGCTGCTCGTGGGGCTCGACAGCCTGGCCGACGACGTGGCCGACGGCAGCTTCGGCCCGCTGGTCACCGACGAGGACGTGCACGGCGCACTGGAGCGCGGACTGATCGACCGGGTCGGCGCCGACCTGGGCGGGCGACTGCGCGCCGGCCGATCACGCAACGACCAGGTGGCCACCCTGTTCCGGATGTGGCTGCGCGACGCGATCCGCCGCGTCGCCGACGGCGCACTCGAGGTGGTCGGCGCGCTGGCCACGCAGGCCGCCGCCCATCCGACCGCCATCCTGCCGGGCAAGACCCATCTGCAGTCGGCGCAGCCGATCCTGCTGGCCCACCACCTGCTCGCTCACGCCCACCCGCTGCTGCGCGACGTGGATCGGCTGATCGACGCCGACCGGCGAGCCGCGGTGTCGCCGTACGGGTCCGGGGCGCTGGCCGGCTCGTCGCTCGGCCTCGACCCCGACGCCATCGCCGCGGAACTGGGCTTCGCCGCCGCGGCGGACAACTCCGTGGACGCCACCGCCGCCCGCGACTTCGCCGCCGAGGCGGCCTTCGTGCTCGCGATGATCGGGGTCGACCTGTCCCGGCTCGCCGAGGACCTGATCCTGTGGAGCACCACCGAATTCGGCTACGCCACGCTGCACGACGCCTGGTCGACGGGCAGCTCGATCATGCCGCAGAAGAAGAACCCGGACATCGCCGAGCTGGCCCGCGGCAAGTCCGGGCGGCTGATCGGCAACCTGACCGGTCTGCTGGCGACTCTGAAGGCGCAGCCGCTGGCGTACAACCGCGACCTGCAGGAGGACAAGGAGCCGGTCATCGACTCGGTGGCCCAACTCGAACTGCTGCTGCCTGCGATGGCCGGGCTGGTCTCGACGCTGCGCTTCGACGTCGACCGGATGGCCGAGCTGGCGCCGCTGGGGTACACGCTGGCCACCGACGTCGCCGAGTGGCTGGTCCGGCGCGGCGTGCCGTTCCGGGTGGCGCACGAGGCTGCCGGTGTCGCCGTGCGGGCCGCCGAGGCTCGCGGTGTCGGTCTCGAGGAACTCGAGGACGCCGAGTTGAACGGCATCCACCCCGAACTCACCGCGGACGTCCGCGACGTGCTGACGATCGAGGGTTCGGTGAACTCCAGGGACTCCCGCGGCGGGACGGCGCCCGTCCAGGTCGCCAAGCAGCTCAACGTCGTGCGCGACACCGCCGACCGGCTGCGGATCGCCTTGCGGCGGTAGCCGTCACGCGCCGGGATTGGTGTACACGCGCTGTGGGGCGATGAGCACCGCGGTCCGTCGTTCCTCGGCCATCACGCGGTCGTAGGTGTCCCAGTCGTCGTGGTCTCCGCCCGCGGCGGTGAACACCTCGCGCAAGAGCGTCGTGAGGCCCTGGCCGTCGATGTCCGCGTGCGGATCGTCGGGTCCGATGAGCTCGGCACGCCCCTCGACGCTCGCCCACTGCCACCCGGCGCGGGCGACGACGGTGGCCCTCGGGTCGGCGCGCAGATTGCGGAGCTTGAGCGAACCGCCGACGGCGACGAGCCCGACGACCTGCGTACCGGTGACGGGGTGGGCCAGCACTCCGGCGTTCACGACCGAGGACTGGATGCTGCCGTCCCGCCGCAGCGTGCTGAACACGCACAGGCCCTGTTCCCGTGAGATCAGTCCGGTGAAGTCGGGCAGTTCGGCCATGGCGACGACTCTACCGACGTCGCCGACTAGTCCTCGGCCGCCGCCAGCCACGCCTCTTCGAGCTCGTCCTTGCGCGTCTGCAGGTCGTTCAATTCTCCGTTGAGTTCCCCGACCCGCACGTGGTCGGCGGCCGCGTCGGCCATCTTCTCGTGCAGCGCGGCGATCCGTTCGTCGAGCTTGCCGAGCTGATTCTCGATGCGTGCCAACTCTTTTCCAGTGCGGCGTTCCCGGGCCGCGGCCGTCTCGCCCTTGGCCGGCTCGGCGCGGGTCACGGTCGCGGGCGCCGAGGCGCGTTCGGCAAGGTACTGCTCGATCCCGCCGGGGAGCATCACGCACCGGCCGCCACCGGGCAACGCGTAGGTCACGTCAGCCACCCGCTCGAGGAAGTAGCGGTCGTGCGTGACGACGATCAGGGTGCCGGGCCAACCGTCGAGGTAGTCCTCGATCACCGTCAGCGTGTCGATGTCGAGGTCGTTCGTGGGCTCGTCGAGGAGCAGCACGTTGGGTTCGTCGAGCAGCAGGCGCAGGAACTGGAAGCGCCGCCGCTCCCCACCGGAGAGGTCGGCCAGTCGAGTGGTCAGCTTGTCGCCGGTGAAACCGAAGTCCTCCAGAAGCGTCGACGTACTCACCTCGCGTCCACCGGCAAGTTCGGTGATGCGACGGGCCTTCTCCACTGCGTCGAGGACGCGCTGGGTGCCGTCGAGTTCGACCAGCGCCTGACTGAGGTAGCCGATCTTCAGTGTCTTCCCGCGCTTGACGGTGCCCGCCGTCGGGTCCAGCTCGCCGACCAGCAGCTTGAGCACCGAGGACTTTCCGGTGCCGTTGACGCCGACCAGGCCGATGCGGGCGCCGGGGCCGATCGACCAGTCGAGCTTGCTGAGGATCTCCCGCTCGCCGAGCACGAGGTCGACGCGGTGCAGATCGAACACGTCCTTGCCCAGTCGTGCGATGGCGAAGCGCTGCAGCGACAGCGAATCCCGCGGTTCGGGCTCGTTGGCGATCAGGTCGTTGGCGGCCTGGATACGGAATTTCGGCTTCGAGGTCCTGGCGGGCGGTCCGCGCCGCAGCCACGCCAGTTCCTTGCGCATCAGGTTGCGCCTGCGCGACTCCGTGCCCGCCGCGATCCGCATGCGCTCGGCCCGGGCGAGCACATACGCGGCGTATCCGCCTTCGTAGGCGTCGACGGCTCCGTCGTGCACCTCCCAGGTCCTGGTGCAGACGGCGTCGAGGAACCAGCGGTCGTGGCTGACCACCACCAGCGCCTTCGCGTTCCGGGAGGTGAGGTGACCGGCGAGCCAGCCGATCACCTCGACGTCGAGGTGGTTGGTGGGCTCGTCGAGCACGAGCACGTCGTGCCCGGCGATCAGCACCGCCGCCAGCGCCACCCGCCGGCGCTCGCCGCCCGACAGCCGGCCCACCGGGGCGTCGAGGTCGACGTCGGCGAGGAGGTGTTCGACCACCGCGCGGGTGTCCGGTTCGGCCGCCCAGATGTGATCCGGCCTACCGTCGACGATCACCTCGCGGATGGTCGCGCCTGCGGCGAAGTCGTCGCCCTGGCGCAGATACCCGACGGACAGCCCCGACGTGTGGGTGACGCGGCCGGAGTCGGGCCCGGAAACGCCGGTCAGGATGCCCAGCAGGGTCGTCTTGCCGTCGCCATTGCGTCCCACGACACCGATCGCGTCGCCCTCGTCGACGCCCAGGCTCACGGCGTCCAGCAGGGTGCGCGTGCCGTGGGCGACGGTCGCTCGTTCGACGTTGATCAGGTTTGCCATCAGCCGCCGATGATAGGGGTGCGCTGTGCCATGATGACGGGCACTGCGGTCGGCGACTCGGGGGCGGGCCGCGTATCGGCAGCGAAAAAGGGGAGTGTGCGGTGGTTGACCTCTCGGCGTTCACCAGACCGATTGGGCGTCTGGTGGCCACCGCACAGAACGGCCTCGAGGTCCTCCGTTACGGCGGCCTCGAGACCGGCGCCGTCCCATCGCCGTTCCAGATCGTGCAGAGCGTGCCGATGTACCGGCTGCGGCGCTACTTCCCGCCCGATGTCCGGCCCGGCGCCACACCGCCAGGAGCGCCGGTGCTGATGGTGCACCCGATGATGATGTCGGCCGACATGTGGGACGTCACGCGCGACGAGGGCGCCGTCGGCATCCTGCACAAGGCCGGCATCGATCCTTGGGTCATCGACTTCGGCTCGCCGGACAAGGTCGAGGGCGGCATGCAGCGCAACCTCGCCGATCACGTCGTCGCACTGTCGGAGGCCATCGACGTCGTCAAGGAGATCAGCGGGCGCGACGTCCACCTCGCCGGCTACTCGCAGGGCGGGATGTTCGCCTATCAGACCGCGGCGTACCGCCGGTCCAAGGACCTGGCCAGCATCGTGGCGTTCGGCGCACCCGTCGACACGCTGGCCGCGTTACCCATGAACCTGCCCGCCAGCCTCGCGCCCGCGGCGGCCGACTTCATGGCCGACCACGTGTTCAGCCGCATCGACATCCCGGGATGGTTGGCGCGCACCGGTTTCCAGATGCTCGACCCGGTCAAGACGGCGCAGTCGAGGCTGGATTTCCTGCGCCAGCTCCACGACCGCGAGGCGCTGCTCTCGCGCGAACAGCAGCGTCGGTTCCTGGCATCCGAGGGCTGGATCGCCTGGTCCGGCCCGGCGATCGCCGAACTGCTCAAGCAGTTCATCGCGCACAACCGGATGATGAGCGGCGGCTTCTCCATCCGCGGCGACCTGGTGACGCTGTCGGACATCGACTGCCCCGTGCTCGCCGTGGTCGGGGAGGTCGACGACATCGGCCAACCGGCGTCGGTGCGGGGCATCAAGCGAGCCGCCCCACAGGCCGATGTATACGAATACGACATCAGGACAGGTCATTTCGGTCTCGTCGTGGGCTCGAAGGCGGCGACGCAGACCTGGCCGACCGTCGCGGCCTGGGTGAAGTGGCTCGACGGTGACGGCGAGATGCCCGACCTGGTCGCGCCGATGGCGCTGCAACCCGCCGAACACGCCGAGAGCGGTGTCTCGCTGACCTCGCGGGTGACGCACACCGCGACGGCGGCCACCGAGATGGCGTTCGACCTGGCTCGTTCGGCCGCCGGCGCCGTGGTCACCGCGAACAAGTCGGCGCGGACGCTGGCGGTCGAGACCGTCCGCACGCTGCCGAGGCTGGCCCGGCTCGGCCAGATCAACGATCACACCCGGATCTCGCTCGGCCGCATCATGTCCGAGCAGGCGCGGGGTGCGCCCAACGGTGAGTTCCTGCTCTTCGACGGTCGCGTGCACACCTACGAGGCGGTCGACCGTCGCGTCGACAACGTCGTGCGGGGCCTGATCGCGGTGGGTGTCCGCCAGGGCACGCACGTCGGCGTGCTGATGGAGACCCGGCCGAGCGCGCTGGTGGCCATCGCCGCCCTGTCGCGGCTGGGCGCGGTCGCGGTGCTGATGCCGCCCGACGTCGACCTCGGGATGGCTGCCCGGCTCGGGGCCGTCTCCGACGTGATCACCGATCCCACCCATCTCGACGCTGCGCGGCGGCTCTCGCTGCGCGTGCTCGTGCTGGGCGGCGGCGAGTCCCGCGACCTGGAACTGGCCGACGAGGTCGACGTCGTCGACATGGAGCAGATCGACCCGGATGTGGTCGAGCTGCCCGGGTGGTACCGGCCGAACCCCGCACTGGCACGCGACCTCGCGTTCGTCGGATTCAGCACCGTCGGCGGAGCGCTCATCGCCCGGCAGATCACCAACTACCGCTGGGCGCTGTCGGCGTTCGGCACGGCGTCGGCGGCGAACCTGGGACGCGGCGACACGGTGTACTGCCTGACGCCGCTGCACCACCAGTCGGGCCTGCTGGTCAGCCTCGGCGGCGCCGTGGTCGGCGGTTCGCGGATCGCGCTGTCGCGCGGCCTGCGGCCCGACCGGTTCGTCCAGGAGATCCGCCAGTACGGCGTGACGGTGGTGTCCTACACCTGGGCGATGCTCCGCGAGGTCATCGACGATCCGTCGTTCTCCCTGCACGGCAGCCACCCGGTGCGGCTGTTCATCGGCTCCGGCATGCCTGCGGGCGTGTGGCGGCGGGTGGTGGAGGTGTTCGACCCTGCCCGTGTCGTCGAGTTCTTCGCCACCACCGACGGTCAAGCCGTGCTGGCCAACGTCTCGGGCGCCAAGCTGGGCAGCAGCGGACGGCCGCTGCCCGGCGGCGGCCAGGTCGAACTCGCCGCCTACGACCCCGAGGACGACCTCATCCTCGAGGACGAGCGTGGCTTCGTGCGACGGGCCCGGCCCAACGAGGTGGGGGTGCTGTTGGCACACCCGCGCGGCCCGGTTGATCCGACCGCGTCGGTCAAGCGCGGCGTGTTCGCACCGGCCGACACCTGGGTGTCCACCGAGTACCTGTTCCGCCGCGACGACGACGGCGACTTCTGGCTCGTCGACAACCGCAGCGCGATCATCCACACCGCCCGCGGGCCGGTGTTCGCCGCGACGACCAATCAGGCGGCCGCCCGGCTCGGCGCGGTGGATCTGGCGGTGACCTACGGTGTCGAGGCCGGCGGCCAGCTGCTGGCGGTCACTGCCCTGGCGCTGCAGCCCGGAGGCAGTGTCCCGACGGCCGACCTGTCCGACGCGCTGCTGAACCTGCCGGTGGGCAATCCGCCCGACGTCGTCCACGTCGTCGCAGACGTGACGCTGAGTGCGACGTACCGGCCGATGGTCAGCAAGTTGCGCGCCGCAGGCGTCCCGAAACCGTCGCGCCGTAACGCCTGGTACCTCGATCCCGACACCAACAGTTACAAGCGGCTGACAGTGGCCGTGCGTGCCGAGTTGACCGGAGGGCAGGAGGCGTCAGGCGAGGTGAGTGCTCCACAGGACGAACCCCGGGCGCAGCAATGACCTCACGTATCGCACCGTGCCCCACGCCCACCACACTGTTAGGCTCCCGATGGCGGCAGATCGTCGCCACGCCAGGCGTACTGGAGGATCGATGAATACGCTGACCAGCAGCGCTGTCAGGCGCATCGTGATCGGCGGGATCGCCAGTGGCGCGCTGGCCGCCGGCCTGCTCACCGGCGTCGCGGCGCAGACCGCGTCGGCGCAGCCCGCCGACCCGACGGTCGCGGCCGAGGGGCCGAAGAAGTGCACCGGTGAGGCCTGCAAGAAGTCGGAAGTGACGATGACCGCCGACCAGGCGCTGGCGATCATCCACAACGAGTACGCGCTCGGTGACGGGGGAGGACAACTGTCCAAGCTTGTCGATGACGTGATGACGCTCCGGGCTCGGGGCTTCATGCCTTCCAACGCCAACAAGTTGGCGATCCAGAACGCGTTGAACGACCGACCGAATCAGGCGCCGCTGGTGGCGGCGCTGCAACAGACGCTGTCCTACCAGCGCAAACTGATGGCGCAGAACGGCGCTGCGACCCAGCCCGGCAGCGGGCCGACGAACAAGGCGCCGACGTGGCAACCGCCGAGAGGCGATGACGACCGCAACCAGTTCACCGACGGGTGGGACATCAACCCCTACAACTGATGGACGGCATGGTCGACGAAAAGTTGCTCGGCATCCTGGTGTGTCCGCAGGATCGCGGACCGCTGCTCCTGATTGATCAGGAGCTTCTCTACAACCCGCGGTTGAGGCGCGCCTACCGCATCGAAGACGGCATCCCGGTGTTGCTGGTGGACGAGGCGGCCGACATCACCGACGACGCAGAGCACCAGCGTCTGCTCGACCGGGCTCAGGCCTGACCCAGTCCGGGCAGGTCGCCGGTCAGATACCGCTGCAGGTTCGGGCCGATGGTCTCGGCGATCTGTTCGACGGGCAACGAGCTGAACGGTTCGAGTTCGAGGATGTAGCGGGCCATCATCACCCCGACCAACTGCGACGCCACGAACTGGATGCGGATGCGTCCGCTGCCCGGCGGGTCGTCGACCCGGGGGCCGATCTCGACGGCAATCACCTCCTGAAGGAACGAGCGCAACAAGGTCACCTCGGAACCGGCGAGCAGCGACCGCAGCGTCGCGATGAACCCCTTTCCGGCTTCCGAATCCCACAGCGGCAACAGGAGTCTGGGCAACAGATGGCCGATCTGGTCGACCGGGACCTCACGCAGCGGGGTGATGATGTCCATCGGGTCGATCGGCGCCCGGATGGCGGCCGCGAACAACTGCTTCTTGTTGCCGAAGTAGTGGTGCACCAGTGCCGGGTCGACACCGGCTCCTGCCGCGATCGAGCGGATGGAGGTGTTGTTGATGCCGTTGCGGGCGAACAGTTCCCGCGCGCTGTTCAGAATCCGGTCGCGGGTGTCCGACGGCCCGGCCGGCCGGCCGGGCCGTTTGCGGTCGGGCCCGCGGTCGGCAGCCGTCACGGTGTCTTTCGCCGCAGGGTCGCCGCGGCGAGGCACATCGCGACGACGGCGAAGCCGATCACCACGGCGATGTCGCGCGCGGCGGTGGCCGTGAGGTCGGGGTGGGCGCCTACCTCGCGGAGCGCTTCGAGGGCGTAGCTGGCCGGCAGCACGTTGCTGACCCACTGCAGCCATTCCGGCAGCAGGGCGCGGGGCACGATGATCCCGCACAGCAGCAGTTGAGGCACGATCACCACGGGCATGAACTGGACGGCCTGGAACTCGGTGCGCGCGAACGCGCTGCACAGCAGGCCGAGCCCGACACCGAGCACTGCGTTGACGATCGCGATCGCGAACACCAGCAGCGGGCTGCCCGCGGTGTCGAAGCCGAGCAACCAGAACGACACCATGCAGGCGAGCACCGCCTGGGCCGCAGCGGCGACCGAGAAGGCGGTGCCGTAGGCGGCGAGCAGATCGAGTCGGCGCAGGGGAGTGGTGAGGATGCGCTCAAGCGTCCCCGACACCCGCTCGCGCTGCATCGTGATGGAGGTGATCAGGAACATCAGTACCAGGGGGAAGACGCCGAGCATGATCAGGCAGGCGTTGTTGAACGGCGACGGGCTTCCCGGCGGGTGCGGCGCGTTCTGGAACATGAAGTACATCAGCGTGATGACCAGGCTCGGAACCACGAGGATCATCGCCACGCTGCGGTGGTCGGCGGACAGTTGCCGCAGGATTCGGGTGGTGGTGGCGAGATACGCCTGACCGCCTATCCGGCTTCGGCCCTTCGTTCGGTGCTGCGCCGGATGACGGACAGAAACGCTTCCTCCAGTGACGTGCATCCGGTGTCCTCCCGTAGTCGTGCCGGAGTGGTGTGGGCGAGCAGGCGGCCGTCGCGCATCAGCAACAGGTCGTCGCAGTGGTCGGCCTCGTCCATGACGTGGCTGGACACCAACAGGGTGGTGCCTGCCTTCGCCAGCGCGTGGAACTGCTGCCACAGCTCGACGCGAAGCACGGGGTCCAGGCCCACCGTCGGTTCGTCGAGAACCAGCAGATCCGGGTGACACACCAGTGCCGCCGCGAGCGACACCCGGGTGCGCTGACCGCCGGACAAGTTGCCGCACAGCGCTAATCGGTGCTCCTCCAGTCCAACGGCGGCGATCGCACTGTCGGCGTCGTCGGCGTCGGCGCCGTACAGCGCACCGAAGTAGCGGACGTTGTCGAGCACCCGCAGGTCGTCGTAGATGGTCGCGGACTGGGTGACGTATCCGACCCGGCGGCGCAGGGGCGCCGAACCTGCGGGGTGGCCCAGCACGGTCACCGTGCCGCCCGCAACGATCTGCGTTCCTACGATGCTGCGCATCAGCGTCGTCTTCCCGCACCCCGACGGGCCGAGGAGGCCGGTGATCGTGCCGCCGGCGATGGAGACGCTGAGGTCGTCGACCGCCGCACGGTCGCCGCGGATCACCCGGAGGCCTTCGATCACCACCGCGGCGCCGGCGCCTGTCGCGGAAAATTCATCACGCGATGAACTCATCATGTGATGAATAGTGCGCCGCGGCGCGGTGCCGTGTCAAGAACTTCGTAGGATGCAGGCGATGGCCCGAGATTCGCCCACCGCCCACATGCTCGCGGTCGACCCGGTCACCGCGGCGCGGCGCCTGCTCGGCGCGACGCTGATCGGGCGTGACGTCACCGCGCTGATCGTCGAGGTGGAGGCGTACGGCGGGCCTGCCGGTGGGCCGTGGCCGGATGCCTCGGCGCATTCCTACCGCGGTCCCGGCCTCCGTAACGCGGTCATGTTCGGGCCACCCGGCCGGCTCTACGCCTATCGCAGCCACGGCATCCACGTGTGCGCCAACGTGGTCTGCGCCGGGGACGAGGTGGCCGCCGCGGTGCTGCTGCGGGCGGCGACCATCGAATCGGGCGTCGAGGTCGCCGCTCTCCGGCGGGGGCCCGCGGTGAAGCCGGCGGCGTTGGCGCGTGGCCCAGGGAATCTGTGCTCCGCCTTGGGAATCACGATGTCGGACAACGGGATCGACCTGTTCGACCCGTCCGGCCCGATCCGGCTGATCCTCGGCGACGAGTGTGCCGGCATGGCGGGGCCGCGGGTCGGCGTCAGCAAGGCGGCCGACCGGCCCTGGCGGTTCTGGCTGGCGGGCAGGCCCGAGGTGTCGGCCTACCGGCGAAGTCCGCGTGCACCCGTTCCGGGAGGCAGCGACTAGTACGGGAAGATCGACACCGTGACCACCAACGGCATCCTCGACGAGCTCGCATCGCGCGGTCTGGTCGCGCAGTCCACCGACATCGACGCATTGGCCGCCGAGCTGGCGGCCGGTCCGGTGACTGTGTACTCCGGCTTCGACCCGACCGCGCCGAGCCTGCACGCCGGGCACCTGATCCCGCTGCTGACGCTGCGCCGGTTCCAGCAAGCCGGGCACCGGCCCATCGTGCTGGCCGGCGGCGCCACCGGGATGATCGGTGATCCGCGCGACACCGGTGAGCGCACCATGAACACCGCCGACACCGTCGCCGAGTGGTCGGTGCGCATCCGTGGTCAGCTCGAGCGGTTCGTCGAATTCGACGACTCGGCCAGCGGCGCGATCGTCGAGAACAACCTGGACTGGACGGGGCCACTGTCCGCCATCGAGTTCCTGCGTGACGTGGGCAAGTACTTCTCGGTCAACGTGATGCTCGACCGCGACACGGTGCGGCGCAGGCTGGAAGGTGAAGGCATCTCCTACACCGAGTTCAGCTACATGCTGCTGCAGGCCAACGACTACGTGGAGCTGCACCAACGGCACGGCTGCTCACTGCAGATCGGCGGCTCCGACCAGTGGGGCAACATCGTGGCCGGCGTGCGGCTGGTCCGGCAGAAGCTGAATGCGACGGTGCATGCGCTGACCACCCCGCTGGTGACGGACTCCGAGGGCAAGAAGTTCGGGAAGTCGACCGGCGGCGGCAACCTCTGGCTGGACCCGGAGCTGACCTCGCCGTATGCGTGGTATCAGTACTTCATCAACACCACCGATGCAGATGTGGTGCGCTACCTGCGGTGGTTCACGTTCCTGTCGCCCGAGGAGATCGCCGAACTGGCCGCCGCGACCGAGGAACGTCCGCACGAACGCAGCGCGCAGAAACAGCTGGCCAGCGAGTTGACGACACTGGTCCATGGCCGGGCGGCCACCGAAGCGGTCGAACTGGCCAGCCGCGCGCTGTTCGGCCGCGCCGAACTCGGCGACCTCGACGAGCCGACGCTGGGGGCCGCCCTCCGGGAGGCCTCGGTGGCCGAACTCGCCCCGGGCGGCCCGGAAACGATCACCGACCTCCTGGTGGCCGCCGGCCTGTCGCCGAGCAAGGGAGCGGCGCGCCGCACCGTGGGTGAGGGCGGCGTCTACGTCAACAACGTGCGGATCGACAGTGACGAGTGGGCGCCTTCCCCCAACGATTACCTGCACGGCCGTTGGTTGGTACTGCGGCGAGGTAAGCGGAATATCGCCGGGGTGCAGCGCGTTGGATGAACTGGCACGGTAGTACGACTGTGCCGCGAGCCGGCGCACCTCGAAACCGGCCCCTACCTGGGGATTTGACTCCGTGTTTCCACTCACGTAACTTATCTCAGGTCGCCGCGACACGGTCTCCGGACCGGGGAGCGCGGCAGACTCCCAGAGG
>NZ_JAUMSQ010000083.1:0-201 GCF_030519285.1 Mycolicibacterium arseniciresistens | reverse complement strand
TGTTTCCACTCACGTAACTTATCTCAGGTCGCCGCGACACGGTCTCCGGACCGGGGAGCGCGGCAGACTCCCAGAGGGAAACCCATTTCGGTGGGTTCCTGACCGTCCGCACTACGAGTACGCGGCTTTTCGCCGCGGGTTCGCTGCGCGGCTCGGGCGGGTGTGTTGTTTGAGAACTCAATAGTGTGTTTGGTGGTTTTT